>JBCDFB010000073.1:0-9969 GCA_039178655.1 Pseudomonadota bacterium
CCTGCGGGTCGCGCACGATGGCGCGGCCGATGGCGACACGCTGGCGCTGGCCGCCGGAAAGCTGTTTGGGAAGCCGCTCCAAGAGGGGCTCCAGCTCCAGGATGCGGGCCGCCTCGTGGACTGCGGTCTTGATCTCTTCGTCGCTGGACTTTGTGCGCCTCAGGCCGAAGGCCATGTTCTCATAAACGCTCATGTGCGGGTAGAGCGCGTAGGACTGGAAGACCATGGCGATCCCGCGCTTGGCGGGCGGCAACGCGTTGACCCGCTCGCCGGCGATGAAAAGGTCGCCGGAGGTGATGTCTTCAAGCCCCGCCACCAGGCGTAGGAGTGTGGACTTGCCGCAGCCTGATGGGCCGACGAAAACGACGAACTCCTGATCCTTGATGTCCAGGTCGACGCCATGGATCGTTTCCACCTTGCCGAAGGATTTGCGCACTTCGTCCAGGACGACGGTTGCCATGGTGTGACCTCTTCAGGGGCTTGTCGGTTTGTGGGCGACGCCGATGAAGGCGGCGCGGGGTTCTAGTGTCAGTGAACGGCCGCTCAGGACCGCGCCGGTGACGCCCGGCGCGTCGGCAACGTCAACGTCCACCGGGAGGGTGAAGGTCGCAGCCCCGGTGGAGAGGTTGAAGACGCACAAAAGGGGACGCGCCTGTTGCGCCTCCCGCGTGAAGGCGAGGAGTGGCGGCGGCGCGTCGAGGAAGGTCATGTCGCCCTGGCGCAGGGAAAGTTCGTTGCTGCGCCAGGAGATGAAGCCGCGCACTGCGTTGAGGATGGACGTGCCGTCGCTGTCTTGCCGGTCCACCGCAGCCGCCACGTGAGCAGCTTCTATGGGAAGCCAGGGGTTGCCGGTGGTAAAGCCCGCGTGGGCGATGGCGCCTGACCAGGGCATGGGCGTGCGGCAGCCGTCGCGCCCTTTGATTTGTGGCCAGAAGCGCTTGCCGTAGGGGTCTTGCACCAGATCGTAGGGGACGTCCGCCTCGATGAGGCCCAGCTCCTCGCCCTGGTAGATGGTGGGGGTGCCGCGCATGCACAGGATGAGTTGGAGGAGCATGGGCGCTGCCTCCGGGCCGAGGCCGCCGCGGGTGGCAACGCGCACCACGTCGTGGTTGGAGAACGGCCAGGACGTCCACGATGCGCCGTGCCGCTGCGCGTCGTCCATGGCCGCGCGTACCGCCTCGGCCGTGATGGGGCCGTGCAAAAGGTCAAAGCCGTAGGCCATGTGGAGCCGGCCGGGGGCCGTGTATTCGCCCATCTCGGGGCCGTCGGCCATGCGGTTGCCCACTTCGCCCACGGTGGTCGTGCCCGGATACTCGTTCATGAGGGCGCGCAGCCGCTCCACAAACACGAGGTTCTCAGGCCGGTTGATGGAGTAGATGGGCTGCTGCATGGCGATGGGGTTGGATGCATCCACCGTTGCGCGCCGGCCGGGCTCCATGGGCGGATTGTCCCTCTGCGCCGTGTCGTGGACGTAATTGTTGACCGTGTCGAGGCGGAAGCCGTCCACCCCCCGGTCGAGCCAAAACTTCGCAACGCCGAGCACGGCGTCCTGCACAGCGGGCGTGTGGAAGTTAAGGTCCGGCTGGCTCGCCAGGAAGTTGTGCATGTAATACTGGCGGCGTGTGGTGTCCCACTCCCAGGCGGCGCCGCCGAACATGGCAAGCCAATTGTTGGGGGGCGTGCCGTCGGGCTTAGGGTCGGCCCAGACGTACCAATCCGCCTTGTCGTTGTTCCGGCTCTTGCGGCTTTCCACGAACCAGGGGTGCCGGTCGGAGGTGTGGGAGAGCACCAGGTCGATGAGGACGCGGATGCCGCGCTCGTGCGCCTCGGCCACCAGGAAGTCAAAGTCGGCAAGGGCGCCGAACATGGGGTCGACATCGCAGTAGTCGGCAACGTCGTAGCCGAAATCGTCCATGGGCGAGACGAAGAAGGGCGAGAGCCAGATGGCATCCACGCCCAGGGAGGCAATGTAGTCGAGCTTTTGGGTGACGCCCGGCAGATCGCCGATCCCGTCGCCATTGGTGTCCATGAACGAGCGCGGATAGATCTGGTAGATCACCCCGCCGCGCCACCAGTCCGGATCGCCCGGAAGCTGGTGGTTGTGTGCGACGGGACGGGTGTGGAGGGTCATCCCTTCACCGCCCCCGCCGTTAGCCCGCCGATGATTTTGCGCTGGAAAATCAGCACCAGGATGATGAGCGGCACCGTCACAATCACCGAGGCCGCCATGATGTTGCCCCAGGGCAATTCGTACTGGGATCCGCCGGTGATGAGCGCGATGGCAACGGGGACGGTGCGCATGTCGTTGGACAGGGTGAAGGTGAGCGCGAACAGGAACTCGTTCCACGCCGCGATGAAGGCGAGGAGACCCGTGGTCACAAGGGCGGGCCACAGCACCGGCAAAAACACCTTGGTGATGATTTCCAAGGGTGTGGCGCCGTCAACGTAGGCGGCCTCTTCAAGCTCCTTGGGGAGTTGGCGCATGAAGGTGGTGAGCACCCACACGGTGAACGGCAGCGTGAGGATGAGGTTGGAGAGGATGAGCCCGCCCAGAGAGTTGTAGAGGCCGAGCCAGCGGATAAGCTCGAACATCCCAGACAACACAGCAACCTGCGGGAACATGGAGACCGACAGGATCGTCAGCAGCAGGAGACCGCGCCCGCGGAATTTCACACGGGCGAGGGCGAAGGATGCCGTGACCGCCAGCGCGAGCGAGATGGCAACCACAACGACGGCGACCACCACCGAGTTCAAGATGTTGCGGGCAAACGGCTGCTCGGAAAACACCAGCGCGTAGTTTTCAAAGTTGATTTTGGGCAGGAGGTTGACGGTGAAAAGGTCTGACCCTGACTGAAAGCTTGATGTGATCGCGTAATAGAACGGGAAAAGCGCGAAGAGGGCGATGGCAAGGAGAAGGATATAGAAGCCGACCTTGGAGGGTGGGGTCCAATGGCTCATGACGTTTTCTCCCCGGAGAGATCAACCTTGCCGAGCATGATGTAAAGGATCGTCAGCAGCGCGATAATGAGGAAGAGCGCTGTGGAGGCTGCCGAGCCGTAGCCCACGTCCTGGAAGTCCACCAGTTGCTGGCGGGCGTAGACCGACATGGACATGGTGTCGGCGGAGTTTGATGTGAGCACGTAGATGAGGTCGAAGATGCGCAAAGCGTCCAGCGCTCGGAAGATCACCGCAACGGCGATTGCCGGGTAGACCAGCGGGAGCGTGACGCGGAAGAACACTTTCCACGGCGGGATGCCGTCCACCCGGGCGGATTCATAGCAGTCGGACGGGAGCATCTGCAGGCCGGCAAGGATCAACAGCGCCATGAAAGGCGTTGTCTTCCACACGTCCACCATGATGACGGCGAGCATGGCGGTGTCGGGGTTGGCGGTCCACGCGACGGGCTCTGAGATGATGCCGATGCCGAGGAGCATGGCGTTCAGGACGCCGAACTGGTCGTGCAGCATCCAGCCCCACATTTTGGCCGACACGATGGTGGGGATGGCCCAGGGGATGAGGATGGCAGCGCGCACCAAACCCCGCATGGGGAACTTCATGTTGAGCGCCAGCGCAACGATGAGGCCGAGCACCGTTTCCAGAGACACGGAGATGACCGTGAACCAGATCGTGTTCCAGACCGCATTCCACCACATGGGGTCTGACAGCAGGCCGCCCCATTCGGAGTTGTAGAAGTTGTCCAGGCCAACGAACGAGAAGTTCTCGATATCGTTCAGGCTGGCGTTGGTGAAGGCGAAGAAGATGGTGCGGCCGAGGGGCCAGCCGGCCACCAGAAGCAGCACCACCATCATCGGCAGAAGGAAGAGGATTGCGGAGCGGACTTTTGCGCGGGTGAGTTCGCTGCCGGCGCCGGAGCGGGCGGCGACGCGCGGTGGCCTCGCGGCACCTGCCTCGCCGATGGGGATCGGCGGGCGCCCTGTTGGCGCTTGGCCTAGGTCCGTCTGCGCCATGGTGCGCTTCCTTCTGCGGTTACCGCAGCAGGCGCACCTGCTGGGCGCTATTCAGCCGGTCGGGGCGCGGGCGGGGGCCAGTCCTCCGCCCGCAGAAGGTTATGGCTACCAGCCGCGGCGCTTGATGCGCTGAAGCTGCTGCTCAAGGCTTGCCAGCGAGGCTTCCGCGCTTTGCTGACCGGAAAGCACTGCGTGGGTTGCGTTCCAGAAGGCGTTTGACACGCGGTTATAGTTCTCGCCCGTCACACGGGAGGGCCGGGCGACGGCGTTGACGAAGGTCTCGTACAGCGAGCCGAAGAACGGCACCGCCGCCAACACTTCCTCGTCCTGGTAAAGAGACTCGATCGTGGGGTTGTAGGACCCTTCGATGGCGCGGCGTTTTTGTTCGTCCAAGCTGGTGAGATACGTCACCAGGCTCGCCGCCGCCTCCGGGTTGTCGGAATACTTGGAGACGGCAAGCTGCCAGCCGCCCAGAACGCCGGTGGCCTTGCCGCCGTCACCGCCGGAGGGCAGGGCCGCCACACCCACTTTGCCCTTCACGGGGCTGTCGTCGGAGTTGGCGAGGGACCAGGCGTAGGGCCAGTTGCGCATGAAGACTGAGTTGCCGGACTGGAACACGCCGCGCGCTTCCTCCTCGGCGTAGTTGAGAACGCCATCTGGCGCGATGGTGCCCATCCAGGACGCTGCTTCGTCGAGCGCTGCGATGGCCTGCGGGTTGTTGATGGTGATGTTGCCATCGGCATCAACAATCTCGCCGCCGCCGTAGGAATCCACCCATTCCAGCGCGTTGCAGGTCAGTCCCTCATAGGCGCGGCCCTGGAAGACGATGCCGAACATCCGGTCGTTACCGGCCTCGCGCTCAGCGTTCTGAATGAACTCAGCGGTTTGGGCGAGTTCGCGCCAGGTGGTCGGCACTTCGCGGCCGTGCTTCTCCAGAAGGTCCTGGCGATAATAAAGAACGCCGGCATCGGTGAACCAGGGCATGGCCTTGAGTTCACCATCAACGGTGTTGTTCTGAACGATGGCGGTGAAGTGGCTGTTCTGGGCGCCGTCCGTGAAAGGCGACAGATCAATGAAGTGCGTGCCGAGGATGCCAGGCCAGATGACGTCGATCTGATAGACGTCGATGTCAGACCCGCCGGCGGACAGGATCTGCTGGTAAAGGGCCAGACGCTCGGTGGAAGAGTTGGGGGTGGAGACGATCTCCACCTGGTTGCCGGTTTCTTGGGCCCAAGCCTCAGCCCCTGTGCGGCATAGCTCCAGCTCCAGACCCACGGCGCCGCAGGAAATGGACACTGTGGCGCCGGCCGCCAAGGCGGGGCTTGAGACTGTGTGGCTGAGGGTGAGAAGGGCTGCGCCGGTCAGCGCAGCCGTCAACGCGCGGTCGATCCGCTTCATAAAATCCTCCCTTGGTGCAGGCGTTTGCCAGCATTGCCGTTCTCTTGCGGCGGTCTATCCAAGGATTGGATCACTCGGTCGGCCGGGTCAACCGGGGAGGGCACAACGTGATCGTAGGTTGCGCTGTGCCCTCATTTTATGTCGGCGCTTTACCGGTCGTCGCGATTGCGGCGCCAGCCGCGGCCCCGGCGGTCCTCGCGGCTGAGAACGCCGTCGTCATTGCGGTCCAGCCGCTCAACGAGGCTGCCGAAACGCTCGTCAAGTTCTGCTGTGGCGATGGTGGCGCTACCGTCAGCATCGAGGCGCTGGAAGGCGCGGACCATCGCCTGGCGGGAGAGGTCGGCCCACACCGCCTGGAATTCCTCCAGAGTGAGCGCGCCGTCGCCGTTGGCGTCACCCAGCGACACTTTTTCCGCAATGAATGTGTCGATCTCAGCCTGGGTGATTTCGCCGTTATTGTTGGCGTCCGCTTCCCGCAGGAACCGCATCATCGCGCGCTGACCTCTGCGTCCGCGCATGAAGCCGCGGCCTTCGCCCATTGCGGTGAGTTCCAGGGCGGGCGCCACGACGGGCGTGTGGTGGGGCGCAGGCGAAAGGGCAAACGCGGTGGCCATGCCGGCGGCGGGCAGTGCGGCGATGAGGATGGCGACGGTGATTGTACGTTTCATCTTCAAGATCCTGTTTCGGTTGTCCTTTTTGTGCAGGCGCTGTCGCCCGACGCCCTTCAGGTACGCGCCTGAAACTCAAAATGTTTGTCGGCTTCTGGGAGGTTTGTCGCGGATGGTCGCGAACGCCGGCGGCTGACACTGATTGCGACAATTGCCGTCGCCAGGGCCCGTCATCTGCCTGTAGGGGGGTGTGATGGCAGAGCACCACATCCTGATCGTCGACGATGCGCGCGATATTCGCGAGCCTTTGGGACAGTATTTGCGCAAGCAGGGGCTCCGCATCAGCCTTGCCGCAGACGCTGCTGCGGGGCGCTCTGCGGTGATGGACGGCGCCATCGACCTGGTGGTGCTCGACGTGATGATGCCTGGCGAGAACGGGCTCGACCTTTGCCGTTGGCTCACGGACCGGGGCGGGCCGCCGGTGATCCTGCTGACGGCGATGGCGGACGAGGCGGACAGGATCGTCGGCCTGGAGCTGGGCGCGGACGACTATGTGGTCAAACCCTTTAATCCGCGCGAGCTGTTGGCGCGGGTGAGGGCGGTGTTGCGCCGGGCGCCGGTGCCGTCCACCCAGGGCACATCCGCCAGGAGGCGTTTTGCCGGCTGGGTGCATGACGGTGTCTCCCGCACCATTGAGCGCAGCGGCGAAACCGTTCCCCTCACGTCGGGCGAGGACAAGCTGCTGTGCGTTTTTCTCGACCGGCCGCAGCAGGTGCTCACCCGCCAGCAGCTCCTGGACCTCACCAAGGGGCGGGACGCGAAACCCTACGACAGGGCCGTGGACAACCAGGTGAGCCGTTTGCGGCGTAAGTTGGGGGATGATCCGCGCAGACCCACAATTCTGGTAACGGATTGGGGCGGGGGATACCGGCTGGCGGCTGACGTGGACGCTGCGGAGTGAGACGGTTTTTCGGGCGCCTCGTGCCCAAAAGCCTGGCTGGGCAATTTGCACTCCTGCTCGCCGTGACCCTGGTGGCGGCCAACGTGGTTGCGCTCACCCTTTTGAACTCGGAACGGTCGCGGTTTGCGCGGGACGCCCGGCTCGGCATCGAGACCGAGCGGGTGGCGAGCCTGTTGCCGGTGCTTTTGAGTGTTGCGCCCGCCATGCGCGGCGAACTTGCCGAGGCCGCCTCCACACGGTTCATGCGTCTCAGCGTTGATCCTGAACCGCGGCTTGCGCAAAGCGGCGACGACCGGTTCTCACAGCTGCTGCTGGCCCGCCTACGCGACGCGCTTGAGGAGACGGTGCCGGCCGTGGCGGCCGGCGCGCGGATGGAAGCGGTCCTGCGCCATCGCAGCCGCGGGGAGCGGTGGCGGGGAGGGTTTGAACGGGTGCGGTTCGGCCCGCGGCGGATCGGGCGGATCGAAAGCGCCATACCGCTGGGGGACGGCACCTGGCTGAACGCGGTGCTGCGCCGGCCGCCCCGGCCACCCCGGTTTGTGAGCGCTGCAATTTTGTTTGCCCTCGCCCTTTCCCTTTCGGCGGTGCTCGTTGCGGGCCTTTTGTTCGCGCGGCGTCTGTCGCGCCCTCTGCGCGAACTGAGCGCTGCAGCGGAGCGCGCCGGCGCGGGAGACCGGTCCGCACGGGTTGCTGAGAGGGGACCCCGGGAGGTGCGCGCTGCGGCGCGGGCCTTCAACGCCATGCAGGAGCGGATCGGCCAATTTGATGCGGAGCGCGCACGCACCGTTGCTGCCGTGGGCCACGATTTGCGCACGCCGATCACATCGCTGCGCATCCGGGCAGAAATGCTGGACAATGAAAGCCGTGAAGGGATGGTCAAGACGCTGGATGAGATGGCCGTGATGGCTGACGGCTTGCTCGACTATGGCCGCAGCGCAGCCGACGGGGAGGCGTTCGGCAGTGTCGATCTTGCCGGGCTGCTCATGGAGATCTGCGCGGAAGGGCGCGAGGATGCTGCGCGGGCACGGTACGATGGGCCCGAAGGACTTGTGGTGCGCGGCCGGCCGGTTGCGCTGCGCAGGGCCTTCGCCAACCTGGTCGGCAACGCGCGGCGTTATGCGGGGGACTGCACGGTGTCGCTGTTGGAGCGCGATGGCTGGGCGGTGGTGCGCGTGGAAGACCGCGGGCCCGGCATTCCGCCGGAGCAGATTGCGCAAATGTTGGAGCCGTTTACCCGGCTCGACAGCTCCCGCAGCGCGGAGACTGGCGGCGCGGGCCTTGGGCTTGCCATTGCCAACACGATCGTGCGGGCCCACGGGGGTGCGCTCACCCTGGAAAACCGTCAGGAGGAGAACGGCCTGATGGTGACGGTGCGCCTCCCCATGGGTTCACGCCAAGGGTCACGTTCAGCGTGAGGGAATGGGCCTGCCGTCGGCTTTGGCGGTAAGCGGGTTGCACGTCTGCAGCGGGTGGATGCTGTGGCGCCCTGCAGCGTTAGCGGGGGGCCATTCTGATGGCGCCGTCGAGCCGTATGGTCTCGCCGTTCAGCAGCGGGTTTGCGATGATGGACAGGGCGAGTGCCGCATACTCCTGCGGTTTGCCGAGGCGCTTTGGGAAGGGGACCTGCTCGCCCAGCGAGTTGACCACCTTTTCGCCCAGTCCGATGAGCATGGGCGTTTCAAAGATGCCTGGGGCGATGGTGACCACGCGGATCCCGTGCTGGGAGAGGTCCCGCGCCAGGGGGAGTGTCAGCGCCGCGACAGCGCCTTTGGAGGCTGCGTAGGCTGCTTGCCCGATCTGCCCGTCAAACGCGGCGATGGAGGCAGTATTGATGATGATGCCGCGCTCGCCATCGTCGCCCACCGGATCGCACTGGGCCATGCCGAGTGCACACTGTGCGGCGACGCGGAATGTGCCCACAAGGTTCACGTCGATCACCTTTTGGAACATGACCATGGGGTGCGCGGCGCCGCGGGAGACCGTTTTGGCAACCGGTGCAATCCCGGCGCAGTTGACGAGAATGCGCTCTTGCCCGTGCAGCGACCTGGCGGCCTCCAAGCCCGCTTCCACACTGTCATCTGCGGTGACGTCCACGGGGTGGAACGAGGCGCCGATGCTCTCTGCGATGGCGCTGCCAGCGTCCGCCTCCAGGTCGAAGATGGCAACCTTGGCGCCGGCCGCCGCCAACGCCCGCGCGCTTGCCGCGCCGAGGCCTGAAGCACCGCCGGTGACCACCGCGGCAACGGAACCGTCAATCACCATAGATCAGGGCTTTTTGTGCTGTGCCGGCGCCCCGAACGCGTCACCCGATCTGCCTGGAGACAACAGGTCGAGCGTAGGGCGATGATCGTGGGGATGCGGCTGAGGAGCAAACGCTGCCTGCTTTGCCCACACCGACTTCGATGGCGGGCGCCTTAGAGGCACATGCGAACACCGTCAGGCGTTCTGATGGTGCCGGTGCGCGGGTTGAAGCTGGGCCAACGCTGCTCGCAGTAGGAGAACCACTCCGGTGTCCAGGGTTTGGGGCGCAGGCAGAGCCGCCCGTGCATGGGGACAAGGAAGTTCACGGCCGGCGGCTGCGGGTGGGTGTAGTACCACATGCCCTTCCTGGGCGGGCTTTCGTCAGGCCGCGACCAGGGTTCGTAGACGCCGAAGTAGCTGGGTTTGGGGGGTATGCAGTCGTACACGGGGCCGGTGCGCAGGTCAGCCGCGACGGCCACCGGCGGCGCGTAGCCCCCGTGCAGCATGAAGGACAGCATTAAGAAAGCGGCGAGAATGCGCATAACCCCTCCAGGCAGAGTTCCGGGAGGCTACCTGCGCCGGGGCGGGCGCATCAACGCCCGTGCGCCGTGGCGCCGATCGTTCACACAGGATTGCGCACCGTGTGTAGCATTGGGGCCACCAAGGGCACGGAACTCGCGTGTTTGACAGGGTCTGGCGCGCGGGCTACCGGGCACTGCCGCCCATGACGGCCTGGCCGGCTTAGCTCAGTTGGTAGAGCATCTGATTTGTAATCAGGGGGTCGGGGGTTCGA
>JBCDFB010000074.1:0-9964 GCA_039178655.1 Pseudomonadota bacterium
GAGGCGGCGCGCACGCTGGGGCGCGGGCCGTGGCGTGCGTTTTTGGGTGTGGCGGTTCCCCTTGCACGGCCCGCCATTGCCGCGGGCGTTGCCCTTGCACTCATGGAAACGCTCGCCGATTACGGCACCGTCTACCATTTCGGAGTCGATACCTTCACCACCGGCAATTACCGCGCCTGGTTTACGATGGGTGATCGGGTTGCCGCGGTGCAGTTCTCGCTGGTGCTCGTCAGCTTCGTCCTTTTGGTGATTGCGCTGGAGCGGATCGGCCGCGGCGGCCGCCGCTACTCTGAAACACGGGCGGGACGGCCCCTTGCGGCCATCAATCTCACCGGGTGGCACGCTGCGGCAGCGGTGGCGTTGTGCACGATCCCGATCCTATTCGGCTTTGTGGTGCCGGCGGTGACGCTGATCGCGCTCGGCATCTCCCTCAACGCCGACTGGCTGGACCCCCGAACGCTTCGCCTCATCTCCAACACGCTCACCCTCGCCTTCGTCGGCGCGACTGCGACAGTGGTGGTTGCTCTGGTGATCGCCTATGCGCGGCGCATCTCGCGCACCAAAGTGACGCTCATCCTCAGCCATGTGGCGAGCTTCGGTTACGCCGTCCCCGGCTCGGTTATTGCCGTGGGGCTGCTCATCCCCTTCGGCATGTTCGACCGCTGGTTCCACGGCGTGATGGTTGCGCTCTTTTCCATCCCCACCGGCCTTCTGCTGACCGGGACCATTGCGGCGGTGGTGTTTGCCTACGTCGTGCGTTTCCTGGCCGTTGCCCTTGCCGGCGTGGATGCGGGGCTGGAGCGCATCGCCCCTTCGCTCGACGGGGCCTCGCGCACGCTCGGGTCAGGTCCCATGCGCACATTCTGCCGCATCCACGCCCCGCTGCTGACGGGCGGAATATTGACGGCGTTTCTCATCACTTTCGTGGACATCATGAAAGAGCTGCCGGCAACGCTCATCCTCCGCCCCTTCAACTTCGACACCTTGGCCATTCGCGCCCATCGGCTGGCGTCGGACGAGCGGCTGGAGATGGCGTCCGTGCCCTCCATGTTCATCGTTCTTGTGGGGCTCATCCCGGTGATCATCCTGTCGCGGCAAATCACGCGCTCGCACCGGGCGCGCCTTCACGGCGAGCGCGCGGTGTCCGATGCGCCGGAGGCTGCACTGGCGCCTGTGGAAGCGGTGGGCGATGGCGGATCGACAAGCGCACCGGTCGGTCCGGCGCGAACGGCAACCTAGCGCCACAGCATCCGGATTTGCTTGCGAGCCCTTTGCACCTCTGCCAGTGAACAGGGGATGCACACATTCCCATTTGCGGCCATCGTCGGCCAGAACGACATGAAGCGCGCGCTCACTGCCGTCGCCATCGACCCTGCGATCGGTGGTGTCTTAATCTTCGGTGACCGGGGGACCGGTAAGTCCACCGCCGTGCGCGCCCTCGCGGCCAGCCTTCCCACCATGACCGTCTATGAGGGCTGCCGCTATAATGGCGATCCGGCCAACCCGGCCGAGCTGGAGGGCTGTCCAGACAGCCAACGCACCACCCGAAAGACCAAGGTCACCGTTCCTGTGGTGGATTTGCCGCTGGGTGTCACGGAAGACCGTGTTGTGGGCGCTTTGGACTTGGAGCGGGCGCTCGCCACGGGCGAAAAAGTCTTCGAGCCTGGGCTCCTCGCCAAAGCCCACCGCGGCTTCTTGTACATCGACGAGGTGAACCTTTTGGAGGACCACATCGTCGATATCCTGCTCGACGTTGCAGCGTCCGGCGTGAACGTTGTGGAGCGGGAGGGACTTTCCGTGCGCCACCCCTCACGCTTCGTCATTGTGGGGAGCGGTAACCCTGAAGAGGGCGAACTGCGCCCGCAACTGCTGGACCGGTTCGGCCTCGCTGTGGACGTCAAAACCCCTGGTGACGTGCCGACCAGGGTAGAGATCATCAAGCGCCGCGACGCTTTCGAGCGGGATCGACAAGCGTTCGTGGATCACTACGCAAAGGAGGGTGAAAAGCTCCGGCGCAAGATTGTGGCCGCGCGCAAGAGGCTGCCTGACGTCGCGGTGGATGACGCCATCCTCGCGCTGGTGGCCGAGATAGGCATGGCGCTCGGCACCGACGGGGCGCGCGGTGAACTCACCATGATGCGCACGGCGCGGGCCTTCGCCGCCTATGCGGGGCAGGACGCGGTGCGGCCCGACGATGTGCGCGACGCTGCGCCCTTTGCCCTGGCGCATCGGCTGCGGCGCGATCCACTGGACGAGACCGGCTCGGCCGTGCGGGTTGAGCGGGCGTTGGAGGAAGTGTTCGGCCCGGTCGCCAACGTTGCCTGAAGCCAGCCAGCCGGACATTGCCGGGCTGGTGTTTGCCATGGTGCTCGGCGCGCCGGACGCTTTCGGCGGTGTGGTGATCCGCGGTCCTGTCGGTCCTGCGCGCGACGCGCTGCTCGCAGCCCTTCCGGCCGGCCGGCGCCTGCCGCTCAACGCAGAGCCAGAGCGCGTGTTGGGCGGCATCGATTTGTCAGCAACCCTTGCTGCCGGCCGCCCCATCCTGCAGCCGGGGATCCTGGCAGACAACGCCGGACCGCTCACGGTGCCCTCTGCGGAGCGGCTGCCGGCGGAGACCGCCGGGCTCCTTTCCGAAGCCCTTGATGGGATCGCCGTCGGTCCCGGCAACGCCGCGCTCCCGATCCCCACCGTCATTGCCCTTGATGAGGGCGAGGCGGACGATCCACCGCTCGACCCACGCCTTGCTGAGCGGCTGGCGTTTGTGCTGCCCGCGGGCCAGGCGGCTCCCCTAACGGTGCCGGCCCTGCCTGCCACCTGGCGCGAGACCGATTTGCCCGATGATCTTCGATCCGACCTTGCCGCTGCTGCGCTTCGGTGCGCCGTTTTATCAATGCGCAATGCCGCTCAGGTGTCCTCTGCCGCCCGTGCCCTTGCAGCCCTTGCCGGACGGGCAAAGGTGAGCCCAGCCGAGGCGGAACTCGCCTTCGCGCTTGTTGCTGGACCGCGCGCGGTCATGCCTGCACCGCAAGAGGAACCGCCATCGCCGCAGCCACCTCCGCCGCCGGACGACACGGATGCGGAGAATCCTCCCCCGCCAACCGACCCCGGCGACGTGGAACGGCCTGACGAGGACCGGCTGGTGGATGCGGCCGCAGCAATGCTCGACGAGGGGCTTCTTGCAGGTCTTGGCCGGCTTGCCCCCCGCTCGGCCGTATCGGGCCGGGCAGGGCAGACTGTGAAGGGTGGGCGGGGGCGTCCTGCCGGTGTGCGCCAGGGCCTTCCTGGCCGTGCCGGCCGCCTTGCGCTGGCGGAGACGCTCACGGCGGCTGCACCCTGGAGCCGTGTGCGCGGGTCTCAGCCCGGCAAGGTGAGCGTGCGCGCATCCGACCTCCGAATAAGGCGCACAAAGAGCCGGGCGGCAACGCTGACAATCATTTGCGTTGATGCGTCCGGCAGCCAGGCTTTTGCCAGAATGGCGGAGGCCAAAGGCGCTGTGGAACTCCTCCTCGCCAAGGCATACGTCCGGCGGGACCAGGTGGCGCTCGTCGCATTTCGCAAGGAGGAGGCCGATGTGCTTCTCCCGCCCACCACCTCGCTCACCCGCGTCAAGCGTGCCTTGGCGGCGCTTCCGGGCGGCGGAGGCACCCCGCTTGCGGCTGGGATCGAGGCGGGGCTGCGCCTGTCGCTACGGGCCATAAATGAGGGAAGGCAGCCGACCTTGGTGGTGCTGACCGATGGACGGGCCAATGTGCCCCTTGTTGGGCAAGGCCGCGCCCAGGCGCAGACGGATGCGCAAGCGCTCGCCAAGTCCGTGGCGCGGGCAGGCGTCGCATCGGTGGTCATCGACACGGCAACGCGCGCGAGCCCGAAGGCGGCTGAGCTTGCCGCGGCAATGGGCGCACGTTACGCGCCGTTGCGACAGGGCGGTGCAAAGGCCATCGTCACCGCCGCGGAGGCCGCCCGCGCCCGCTAGCGAGATATTTGCCCATGGGCCCCAGCGTGAATGTGCCTCTGCGGGCGCTGTTCGTTTCGCCAAGTCGTGGACGCGCCCTGTGGGAGGACATGCGCGATGCTGTTTCAGCACGACAAGCCGAACTTCAACACGGACGGAAAGCGCTGGCCGCACCGCCGGTTGAGCCGATTTGTTGATGCTGGAGGCCTCGCCATCCACGCCCAAACCATGGGTGAGGGAGAGGAGATACTGCTCCTCCACGGCACAGGCGCCTCGACCCACTCCTTCCGCGACATGATGCCCATTCTGGCGCAGCGATACAGGGTCACCGCCATTGACCTTCCCGGCCACGCATTTTCAGGCACGCCCCTCTTCACCCAGATGACGCTGCCGGGCGTTGCCGACTGGGTTGAGCGGTTTTTAAGGGCGGAGAACATGACACCGGTTGCGCTGGTGGGGCACTCGGCGGGGGTGGCAGTGGCCGTGCGGATGGCGCTCGATGCCAAGGAGCCGCCACGCGCTGTTGTGGGCTTCAACGCATCGCTGAAACCCTTTGCGGGCGCGGCGGGCCCCATCTTTTCCACGATGGCCAAGCTGCTGTTCGTCAATCCGATGACGCCGAGAGTTCTCGCTGCCACCGCCACGAAGCGGCGCATGGAAAAGCTGATCGCCGATACCGGCTCCAAAATCTCGGCCGAGGGCTTGTCCTACTACCAGACGCTGTTTCGCCGGTCCGGCCACGTGAACGGCGCGCTGTCCATGATGGCCGGGTGGGATTTGGTGCCGCTGCAACTGGATCTGCCGCGGTTGAAGTCGCGTCTGACGCTCGTGGCCGGAGGCGGGGACAGGTTGATCCCGGGCACGGTGGCGACTGCCTCAGCGGCAAAGGCGCCCCACGGGCACGTTGTGCGTGTGCCGCAGCTCGGCCACCTTTCCCACGAGGAGGACCCGGAGGGTGCCTGCGAGATTGTTTTTCAGACCCTTTCCGAGGTGTCGCAGCAGGCCGCCTAGCACCTCGGATCTGTTTGACGCTTTTCGCTCAGTCCTCAGCCTCAGTCCTCAGTGCGCAAGGATCTGCGACAGGAAGAGTTTTGTGCGCTCGTGCTGCGGGTCGGTGAAGAACGGCTCGGGCGCATTGCTCTCCACAATCTGGCCCTGGTCCATGAACACCACGCGGTTGGCAACCTGGCGGGCAAAACCCATCTCGTGGGTGACGCAGATCATCGTCATGCCGGACTGGGCAAGGTCCACCATCACGTCGAGCACTTCCTTGATCATTTCAGGGTCAAGCGCGGACGTGGGCTCGTCAAACAGCATCACGTTGGGGTTCATGCAGAGCGCACGGGCGATGGCCACACGCTGCTGTTGACCGCCTGAGAGCTGACCCGGGTACTTTGATGCCTGCTCAGGGATTTTCACCCGCTCCAGGTACTTCATGGCAACGTCGTTGGCTTCCTTCTTGGGCATCTTGCGGACCCAAATTGGTGCCAGCGTGCAGTTCTCCAGGATCGTGAGATGCGGGAACAGGTTGAAGTGCTGGAACACCATGCCGACTTCGCGCCTGATCTCGTCGATCTTCTTCAGGTCCGAGGTAAGCGGCGTGCCATCCACCGTGATGGAGCCCTTTTGAAACTTCTCCAGGGCGTTGATGCAGCGGATCAGCGTTGATTTGCCGGACCCTGAGGGGCCGCACACCACGATGCGCTCCCCCTTGTTGACCATGAGGTCAATGTCCTTGAGCACGTGGAACTCGCCGAACCACTTGTTCATTTTGACGATTTCGATGGCAACCTCGTCGGACACCTTCATGGCGGAAGGTTCGGGCGCGGTCTCAGCTTCTGCTTGGGCGACGTCCATGTCAGCGGCTCCTTAGCGGCGGTCCGACGCCCTGAGGCGCGTTTCGAGGAATTGCGAGTACTGGCTCATGCCCCAGCAAAAGATGAAGAACATCACCGCAACGAAGCCGTAAAGCTCCCAGATGATGCCGTTCCAATCGCTGTCGGCGCGGATGGGGTTAAGGAGGCCCACCGGGTCAAACAGCGCGATGATGGCCACCAGCGTGGTGTCTTTGAAAAGGCCGATGAAGGTGTTCACGATCCCCGGAATGGAAATCTTGAGGGCCTGGGGCAGGATGATGAGGCGCATCCCCTGCCAGTAGGTGAGGCCCAGCGAGTTGGCCGCCTCGTATTGGCCTCGCGGAAGGGCTGCAAGGCCGCCGCGGATCACTTCGGCCATGTAAGCTGACGCGAACAGCGTCACCATGATCAGAACGCGTAAGATGAGGTCGAAGTTGGTGCCCGGCGGCAAGAAGTAGTTGAGGAGCACCGAGGCGACGAACAGCAGGGTGATCAGCGGCACGCCGCGGATGAATTCGATGAATAAGATGCAAATGGACTGGAGCACCGGCAGGTTCGACTGTCGCCCGAGCGCGAGCAGAATACCAAGCGGCAAAGACGCGGCGATGCCGGTGACCCCGATCACCATGGTCAGCAGGAAGCCGCCGAAACGTCTGGATTCCACCGGCTCGAAGAACACCCCGCCCCACAGCAAAAAGTAGGCGATGATGGGGTAGAACCCAGTCAGGATCAGCCAGCGTTTCTTGTGTTCCTCCCCGCCGAAGAAGTGGGCAAGGGCCATCAAGACGATGGCGACGAAGGTGGTGGGTGACAAGATGTCGAACGCCTGGCCGGTTAGCGCCGAGTAGACAGCAAACAGCGCCTTTGCCACCAGCAAGACACCAAGCCCGATGAACAGCGCCCGCATCGTCTTGAACAGCACCGGCACGATGGCGGCGAACAGCAGGATGAAGGCCACGTTCGGCCGCCAGCGCAGTTCTTCGGGATAAAAACCGTAGATCATCTGGTCGAAGCGTTCGTTGATGACCGCCCAGCATGCTCCGCTGGCACCTTCGCCATGGGCGGCGCGGATGATTTCCCGGCACTCGGTGAGGCTTGACGCATTCCAAACCGATTTCAGCACCGCCCAATCGAACAGACCCGGAATGAGCCAGATGAGGAAGCCGATGGACAAAATTGTCATCAGCGCATTGCTGAAGGAGGAGAATAGGTTCTCCCGTAGCCAGCCCAGGAAACCGGTGGTCGAGGGCGGCGCGGGCTGCGCCTCCAACTGCTCCGGCGCGACGTACAACGTGCTGTGTGCGTGGGTTCCGCTCATGATCAGCGCTCCACCAGCTTCACACGGGAATTGTACCAATTCATCGCCGAAGAAATGGTGAGCGAGACGATGAGGTAGAACGCCATGAGGAGCAAAATACACTCCATGGCGCGGCCCGTCTGGTTGAGCGTGATGCCGCCCAAAGTCCCGGTCGCATCCATGTAGCCGATGGCGATGGCGAGCGAGGAGTTCTTTGTCAGGTTCAGGTACTGGCTGATCAGCGGCGGCACGATCACCCGCAGCGCCTGGGGCAGTATGATGAGGTTCATGGTCCGGTTGGGGCGCAGGCCAAGCGCATAGGCCGCTTCTGTCTGCCCGTGGCTGACGGACTGGATGCCCGCGCGCACAATCTCAGCGATGAACGCGCCGGTATATAGTGACAGCGCCAGCCACAGGGCGATGAGGCTGTCACGCATCCACACGCCGCCGCGGAAATTGAAGCCGCGCAGCTCCGGATACTCCAGCGCGATGGGGCTGCCGAGAGCAAAGTAGACGATCACCGTGGGGACGATCAGCACCACGATGGTGAGCGCCGACAGCATCGAGGTTGCCGCCCAGCGTGCCGTGCCAATGCCAAGCACCAGCGAGATGAAGAGCGTGGGCCAGAAAATGAGCGGCGATGAGATGACAAAGACTGTTGCCAGGAGGCCGAACAGGATGAGCCCGAGCACCGTTCCGCCGGCGATACCTGCCATCGTTGCAATGGCAAAGGTCAGCGGCGTTGAGAACTCCGGCAGTAGCTCGCCCGTGCGCGCCTGGTAATTGCGCGACCAGGCGCGCAGGACGAAGACGCCGACGATGGACAAGATCGCAACCGCGATCACCACATAGGCGAGCGCGTTTTCAAGCACCGGAGCGGGGACGTAAAAGCCCCGGTTCGTGAGAACGATGGCGCCGGCCTCCAGCCCATCCTCGCCGCGAAAATCGCGGGGTGAGGGCAGCGATTCGTTCACGATCGCCATGATGAAGAGGATCCAGATGAGGAGCGGGACGTTGCGGAACCCCTCCACGTAGACCGTCATCAGCCGCGCCACGATCCAGTTTTTCGACAGGCGCAGCACCCCGGCAATGACCCCCAACACGGTGGCGGTGATGCAGCCCATGGCGGCCACCAGCAGCGTGTTCAGGATCCCGACAACAGCCGCGCGAGCGTTCGTATCCCGGCTGTTGTACTCAATCAGGCGCTGGTTGATGTCGTAGTTGGCAGGCTGCCAAAGGAAGCTGAAATTGAAGTCCTGGCCAAGGTCTTCCAGGTTTTGGATGGCGTTGTTCACGAGCCAGGCAAAGCCGAGCATGATGGCCATCATCGCAATCACTTGGATGAACAGCGACCTGTAGCGCTCGTCCGTCCAAAGCATGTCGATGCGGAATGCGGCCTGCGGCGGGCCCGATGCGGCAACGCTCATAAAGTGTCCTTGCGCGCGATGTCTTCGAATTTTGAGGCGGTGAGGAACAACACATCTCACCACAAAAAAGAGAAGGGCGCGGTGATGTCACCGCGCCCCCAGTAAATCGGCTTAGCGGAACGGCGGAGCGTAAAGAATGCCGCCGTTCGTGTAGAGCGCGTTAAGACCGCGCTCCAGGCCAATGGCCGTGTCCGGGCCCAGATACGTGTCGAAGATCTCGGCGTAGTTGCCGCTGGTGCCGATCGCTTTCACCGCCCAGTCAGCCGGAAGGCCAAGCATCTCACCATAGTTGCCCTCAACGCCCAGAATACGGGCAACTTCCGGGTCAAGCTGATCGCCAGGCGTGGCGGCAAGCTCTTCAACGTTGTCTTTGGTGATGCCCTTCTCTTCAGCGATGATGAGCGCGTTCAGCGTCCAGCGCACCACGTCGGACCAGTCGCTGTCACCATGACGGGTCACCGGGCCAAGGGGCTCCTTGGAGACGATTTCCGGAAGGATGATGTGGTCGCCAGGTGCCTCAAACGAAGCGCGGGTTGCGGCAAGGCCGGACGCGTCGGTGGTGTAAACGTCGCACGCTTCGGCGAGGTACTTTTGCTGCGCTTCGGCGTTGGTCTCGATGGGGACCGGCTCGTAGCTCATGTTGTTGGCACGGAAGAAGTCAGCAAGGTTCAGCTCGGTAGTCGTACCGGTCTGAATGCAGACGGTTGCGCCATCAAGCTCAAGCGCAGACGTGACGCCGAGCGAAGAGGGCACCATGAAGCCCTGGCCGTCGTAGTAGTTGACGCCCTGGAAGTCGAGCTTCAGGTCCACGTCGCGCGACAGGGTCCAAGTGGTGTTGCGCGACAGCATGTCGATCTCGCCGGAAGCGAGCGCCGTGAAGCGGGTCTTGCCGGTGAGCGAGGTGTACTCAACCGCGTCGGGATCGCCGAAGATGGCGGCGGCGACCGCCTTGCACAGCGCAACGTCGAAGCCTTGCCAGTTGCCGTCTTCGTCGGTGAAGGCAAACCCGGTCAGACCGGTGTTGATGCCGCAGTTCAGAGACCCGCGCTCCTTAACCTCATCAAGGGTGGACGCGTTGGCCGCCGGTACCGCGACAAGGCCGGCCACCGCAGCCACCGCAGCGACTTTATGGAGTTTCATCGTGTGCTCTCTCCGATGTCTTATTCGACAAATTAGAGTTTTGGTGAACGCTCTGCATGCAAGCCTTGTGCCGAACCAACGACCAACTGACGGCTTGCTGATGCATGGCTGCGCTGTACTAAGCAGAGATGGTGCGCGCCGCCAATGCCCTTGGAAAGGTTTTTTGAATGAACGATCACAGTCAGCAGCGTGGTAACCAAGGATTACGCCGCGCCACGAAGATTGTGCATGGTGGGCTGAAGCCGTCGGAATTTCATGGTTTTGTGAACCCGCCAGTGGTCCACGCGTCAAC
>JBCDFB010000075.1:0-9905 GCA_039178655.1 Pseudomonadota bacterium
GCAAGCGGCACGGCCTGCAGTGGAGGCGCCGCGCCTCAGCTTCGGGCAGGAGTTGCGCGTTGCAGCGCGGGCCTGCCTGACGGACTTTCGCCGCTTCTGCCCGGACCTTCCCATCGGCCACGGCAACGTCGCCCGCTGTCTGCGAACCCATAGCGCGGACCTTCAGCCCGCCTGCAGTGAAGCGCTGAGCACCGCTGCCGCTCTGCGCTAAACCCGCGCAGCGGAAAGTTCGTCAGGAAAGACGTGCCGCCCAGGCCTCACGCAGCCGGGGCGGCGCTGCTTTCAGGGCAATCAATCACGTGGGCAAAGGAGCCGGCCACGTTGCCGTTTACGGTGCCGAGCGGGCCGACCCGGTGGCCGGCCGCATCATGCGCATCAAACAGCGCCGGACCTTCTCCAACGGCCGACGCGTAGTGAAATTCGTGACCGCGCAGGATTTTCGGCCAGTGGGGCAGCACGCTGCCATCGTGCCGTACCGAGCGATAGCCGAGGACCCGGGCAGGTTTTGCAAAGCTCGTGGTCACCGGCAGGAGCCCCGCCATTTGATGGCTCTCGCCTTTCCCATCGACCAGCCTTTCGCCAAGCGCCATGTAGCCGCCGCACTCGCCATAGACCAACGCGCCGGCATCCGCCCTTGCCTTCGTCCCATCACGCCACGCGCTTTGGCTGGCAAGGCAGCCGGCGTGAAGTTCTGGATATCCGCCAGGATACACGACGCAGTCTGCGTCCGTGCGCGGCGCCTCGCCGGCAAGGGGCGAAAACGGCCTCACCTCAGCCCCCGCGCGCTGCCACCCTGAAAGGATGTGACTGTAGGCAAAGGTGAACGCGGCGTCCTTGGCGATGGCGATACGCTGGCCTGGCGGCGGCAGCGGTGCGGGCGGAGAAACGCTGCTCTCAGCCGTGCGGCGGAGGACAAGCAGCGCGTCAAGATCGCAATGGGTGCCGACAATCTGCGCAATGGTCCCGATCCGCTCACGAAGTCCGGCGATCTCGGCCGCCTGTTTCAGCCCCAAGTGGCGGGACTCGAGGCTGAGCGCCTCCGACCGCGGGATCGCGCCAAAGCAGGCCATGCCGGCACCGTCAAGCGCCTCGGACAGCATCTCGGCATGGCGCGCACTCGCAACGTTGGTGAGGATCGCGCCCGCCACCTGCACCTCTGGATCGAAGGACGCGAAGCCGTGAACGAGCGCGGCCACAGAATGGCTCATACCGGCCGCGTTGACCACCAACACCACAGGCAGACCAAGGCGCTTTGCAATGTCCGCGCTGGAGCCTTTGCCCGAGCGCGGACCGTCGAAGAGCCCCATAACGCCCTCGACCACCAGCACTTCGCCAGGCTTTTGTGCAGCCAGCGCGTCAACCAGGGCGCCGCGCATTGCCCATAGGTCTAGGTTGACGGCATCACGGCCGGCGGCGGCTGCGAGGAATGCAGTGTCAATATAGTCCGGCCCGACCTTTGCCGGCCGGACCGACACCCCGCGGGCCACGAGCGCCGCAATCAGCCCCAGGGTGGTGACCGTCTTGCCGGACCCGGAAGACGGCGCGGCTACAAGAAAGCCTACCAGCGGTCGAAGCGGCGCCACCTCTGCCATTGTTGTTCGCCTACCGTGCAGTCGATCCGCGGCGGGCTCCCCGGCGCGCGCCACGTTGCAGGCACAACGTCGTCCGGCGCGCGGGCAATTTCCAGGATGATTTTGCGGCGGATCGCCTCTGCGAACTTATCCGCGCTGTTGACGGTGATCATGAATGCGCCGAAGCCGCCGATCACGCAGTCCTCATAATAAATGTCGAGCTCGTCGAGGTGAAAGAAGCCGCCAGGATTGGAGCGCTTGATCATAATGGGAAGGCCGTTGATGACGATGCCTTGGGACAGCACCTCGTCCCGCGCCGCCGTCACCACAAGTCCCATATTATTGGGCCCATCGCCCGACACGTCGATGACGCGGCGCATGCCGTCGATGCCGTTGTCGAACATGGCGGCCGCTTTGGTGAGGATCGAGGAGATGGAGGTCCGCCGCATCCGTGCAATCGGTGCGCGCTCCAGCTTTGCGGCAAATGCCTCGGCGTCCTCGTTGTTCTCAATGATGGTCCACGGGACGATGACCCGGTTGAGCCCGTGTCCGGCCCACTCCACGTAGGTGAGCGCGATGCGCTGCCAGTCCCCCCGCTGGATGGCGGCCAGCACATCCGGGTGCCTGAGTGCCGCCACGTAGCCCTCGCGCTGTAGCTCCTGCTCCTGAATGTCCATGGACCAGGAGACGTCAACCGCAAGCACAAGCTCCACGTCCACCACTGGCGGCGCAGCGGCAAGTTGCGGCGCGGGATCGGCGGTATCGGGGGCAGCGGCGGCGGGAGAAAAACTCAAAAAACACGCAGCGAGCGCCAGGCTGGCGGTACGAATCATAAGCGCAAAACCCTTCGTGACAGAAACCTCATGGTGGACGGGACAGCCGCACAGCGATCCGGCGAATCGTTATGCAGCTCTCGGGTGACGAGGGTCGGCGGGCGATGGTGAGCGGTCAATAGGCGCAATGGGTGCGCTGATTGGGAAAACGATCAACTTTCGTTTCACGGCTAAACGATCACACGTCGTCTGGTGTGAGCGCGACACCGATCCCCGGGCCGGGCGGGGGCGCGAGGGTTCCGTTCTGGGGCGTGAAGGTGCCGTCCGGGGCCTCATCCCAAAACCACTGGTGGAGCATGTGGTGCTCCACAGAATGCGCGTTAGGCAGTGACGCCGCCAAGTGGAGGCTCGCCGCGTAAAGCACCGAGGAGGAGGAGGCGTGGAGCGTGGCGGGGAGGTGGTGGATGTGGGCGTACTCGCCGATCCGCTTTCCCTCCGTCACGCCGCCGCAAGCGGCAATGTCGTACTGCACGAAGTGGACCGCGTCCGCGGCAATGAGATCGCGGAAATAGTGTCCCCACGCCATGCTCTCGTTGCCGCAGATGGGGATGGGGCTGTCCTTCGCCACCCGGCCTTGGCCTTTGACATCGAACGGCGAAACGGGCGCTTCCAGAAAGGTAATGTCATAGGGTGCGGCGGCGCGGGCAAGGGCCAGGGCGCCGGCCACATCCAGGTTGTAGAGCGCGTCGATCATGAAGCGTACGTGGGGGCCGATGGCTTCGCGCACGGCGGCGATGCGGCGCACATCCTCCTCAAGCGGCGCCCCACCCACCTTGATTTTGACGGCATCAAAGCCCCGCTCAACCCAGCCCGAGACCTCCTGTGCCAGGCGATCGGGTGTCTTCCCCTCACCGTAAAGACCGGCGCTGGCGTAGACGGGGACGCGGTCGTGCGCGCGGCCCAGAAGGTCGGCAAGCGCGATGCCGAGCTGGCGGGCGGCAAGGTCCCAAAGCGCGGCGTCTACCGCGCCCCAAGCCGCGCCGGAAATGCCCGACCGGCCTGAAATCTCCGTGCCTCTCGCGACGATGTCGGTCAAACCGCGGGCCCGAAACGGTGAGCGGCCGACCACGAGCGGAGCAAGATCATCCTCAATCACGGATTTGGCGGCGCCGGCGCCGCCTTCGTTGAGCCAGGCTTCGCCCACGCCCAAGCGGCCCGCGCCATCCTCCACAAAGGCGAACAGCATGACCTTTTTGCGCCACCGGGTGCGCGGGTTCCATACGGCGCCCCCCATCTCCCGCTCGACCACGCGCACCGTGACCGACTTCACCTTCTCCATGCGCCTTGCCCTTCCGGTTTGATGGCTGCCAGTGTCGCAGCGCGGCAAGGGCGGCGCAAAGGTTGGAAGAATGGGTGTTTTCGGGGTGACGGTGCTGCCTGAGTGGGCGCAGGCGGAGGGGATCGACCCCGTGCTTGACCGGCTCCAGACCGCCGGTGTCACCGACATCGCGACCAGCCCTTACGTGATGGAGCCCGACCCCGACGGTTCGCGCGAGCCGCCTGCCGACGGTGGTCTGGGTCTCGTTCGCCTGCTCGACCGGCCTTTGTGGGGTGAGCGTGCGCTCAATGTGCGCACCGCCCCAAGCTACGCGCCTGACGTATCGCTTTATGAGGGCTGTCCTGATCAGCCGCCTGTGCCCGAAGCATTGACGGCGCGGGAAGGGGAGACGGTCGGCCGCTTCATCGATGCTGCGAAAGGGCGCGGCATGCGCGTCTACCTGCAGGTCCAGGCCGCAATTCCGCCAGGCTACCGCGTGCAGTTTTCCGCCGTGCGGCCGCAGGACGAAGGGTTGGGGCCTGACGATGCACCAGTTCGCGGCCGCGTGGATGGCAACGCCTCGCTCGCCTCCGGTGCCGTCCTTGCCTACACTTCGGCATTGCTGAAGGATCTTGCGAAAGCGTACCCAGCCGTGGATGGCGTTCGCATCGATTGGCCGGAGTACCCACCCTACAACTTTCGCAGCCTGTTTCTCGACTTTGCGCCCGCCGCGTTGGTGCACGCTGAAGTCATGGGCATCGACGCGGCACGGATGCGGCGCGACACCCTGGCAGTTCGCGAAGCTCTCAAAACGCCGCGGCAGCCAAGCGGCGCGATCACCATCGAGCTTCTGGAGAACTATCCAGGTGCGGCCGATCTCTTGCGGCTGCGCCGCCATCTCACCGTCCGCTTCGTCAGGAAGCTCAGGGAGGCGCTGCCGGCGCACATGGCGCTTGTACCCCAAACCTTTCCGCCGCCGCTCCACCTGCTGTCAGGCTTTGACATTGCAGCCATCGCTCCTGCGGTGGAGGGCGTCGGCATCAAGTTCTACACGATGCACTGGCCCATGATTTTGGGTGAATGGGCGCGCGCCCTTGGTGGAGCGGACTGGGTTGCCGGCGCCCTCCATGATGCCTTTGCGCCGGGCGGGCCGCGGCCTGAAACGGCTGATGACTTTGTTTACCCAGCGCCGGACGAGCCCCACACTGCGGGGAGCGCGGCGATCGCTGCGAAGATGACGGCGGCGCGCGAGGAGGCGGGACGCGACGCAGACAAGCTCTTCGCATTCACCCACGCCTATGGGCCTTTGGGGGACGTGGTGAGGCGGGCCGAGGCCTGCTGGATGGCGTCCGAGGGCCGCATGTGGGTGAACCGCTACGGCTACCTTTCCGACGAGAAAATTGCCGCGCTCGGCGCGCTCGTGCGGGGCTGATTACTGGGGGAGGGTCACGCGCGCCTGAAGCCCGCCCAGCGGACTGGTGGAGAGCGCGATCTCGCCGCCATGGCGCCGGGCAATATCCCGGGCAATGGTCAGACCGAGGCCGGTGCCGCCCCCGTCCTGGTTGCGCGCCGCGTCCAGCCTGTAAAACGGCGCAAACACCGCCTCGCGCTCCTCCTCCGGGATGCCCGGCCCATCGTCGTCTACCAGGATGGTGACGCGTTGCTCATCCACCTCGGCGCTCACCAGAACACGCGATCCGTGGCGCGCGCCGTTTGAGACCAGGTTGGTGACCAGTCGGCGCATGGCGATGGGGCGAACGTGCACCAAGGTCGAAGGATCAGCCTTCACCGTGGCGTCAAACCCGCGCACCGCGTCCTTTAACAGGGGTTCCAGGGCAACGTCGGCGACCGCTTCGTCGGCATCGGCCTGTGCGAAGGCGAGGTAGTCCTCAAGCATCGCTTCCATCTGGCGGACGTCTTCGGTGAGGTCGTCCACTTCGTTGGTCTCCGCCAGCAGCGCCAGCTCAAGGCGGAAGCGGGTAAGGAGCGTGCGCAGGTCATGGCTGACGCCGGCAAGCATTTGCGTGCGCTGTTCCATCTGCCGCTCGATGCGCTGGCGCATTTCCAAGAAGGCCCAGCCTGCCTGCCGCACTTCGATGGCGCCGTGGGGCCGCAGCGGACCAACGGGCCGCCCCTGGCCGAAGCGCTCCGCGGCCGCGGCAAGCTCCTGTATCGGGCGCACCTGGCCTTTGAGGAAAAGGATGGCAACGGCGATGAGGACCAGCGACGTCCCCACCATCCAAACCAGCGTGATGTGCGCGTTGGAGGCATAGGTGTGGCTGCGCCGGGTTACGATCCGCAGGATACCCACCTCCGTCCGCACGCGGATTTCCACGAAGCGGGTGCTGCCCACCGTGTCGATCCAGAAGGGGCGCTGAACCTCGCGGCTGATGAGCCGCGACAACGTGCGGTCCAGCAGGGAGAAGAAGGGTTTGGGTGCCGGCGGCGGCAAAGCGTCGGTGGGCAGAAGCTCAGCTTCGGTGAACAGGGTTTCCTGCGCAACGGCGACAATCTGTTGCCGCTCGTCCGGCGCAGCCCGCTCGACCAAATCAGCAATGGCGGCAATCTCGCTGGCGGTGGCGACCGAGAGGCGCCGGGTCATGTTCTCCCAGTGCCGATCCAGAAACACGAACGCCACCACCGACTGCAGGGCGATAATCGGCAGGATCACGATAAGCAGCGAGCGGGCGAAGAGGCGCCGCGGCAGGCGGCGGCGGAGCCAGCGCTCCAAAGGCGGGGGCAAGCCGAGCCAACGCATCACCTTGCGCCAAAGCGGCCGCGGCGCGCGCAGCGGCGTGGCCCGATCCACGCTCACCGCTCTTCCTCCGGGTCCGCGAGCAGGCGGTAGCCTTGCCCCCGCACGGTTTGCAGGAAGCGCGGCTCTGCGGGGTTTTCTTCTAGCTTGCGTCTCAACCTATTGATCTGCACGTCGATGGCCCGGTCCCCCAGGTCCTCGTCGGCCACAAGCTGATGGCGCGGCACGGTCGCCCCCGGCCGCGCGGCGAGCATCCGCAAAAGCCGCTTTTCCCGGTCGGTCAGGCGGACGTTTTCGCCACCTTGGGAAAGCTCCTCGCGCTTCACGTCAAACAGGAAGTCACCGAAGCGGACCCGCCGTCCTGCGTCGGGCCGGCGCTTCAGCAAATTGACGAGCCGTAGCGCCAACTCCCGCGGCTCGAACGGCTTGGTGAGGTAGTCGTCCGCGCCAAACTCAAGACCGGTGATACGCTCGTCCGCCTCCGCCCTTGCGGTGAGCAGAATGACAGGGACAGCGTGGGTGGCCTTGATGGCCTTCAGGAGGGAAAGCCCGTCCTCCCCCGGCATCATGATGTCGAGCACCACGGCGTCGAACACCAGGCTTTCCAGCTTTCGGCGCGCTTCGCCGGCATCCTCCGCAGCGCTCACGCGGAAGTCTTTGCCGCGGAGGAAACGCTGCAGCAGCGCGCGGATCCGCTGGTCATCGTCAACCACCAGAACGTGGGGCGCATCGTCCATTGCCTGCGGTTCGCTGCCGTCCGCCAGCGCCATGGTCACCGGCCCCCCTCGATCCGCGAAATCACCTCTTTGCGTTCCGCATCGTCCACCAGCGCGGCGAGGAATGTGGCAACGACGGCACGGGCCTCAGGCCCTGCGGCTTCGATCGCTGCCTCAACCCGTGCGGTCTGAAGAGTTGCCAAACGCTGAGCGAGGTCATGGCCCGCGCGGGTCGTGCTCAGCCGCTTTTCCCGCCGATCCTCCGCCCCGGGCGCCGCCTCGATCAGCCCGTCGCTCACAAGGCGGCTGAGCGTGCGCGCCAAACCCTGCTTGGTCACTTTCAATATGTGCAGAAGCTCGCCCACCGTCAGACCCGGATTGCGGTCGACAAAGTGAAGGACGCGGTGGTGCGCCCGCCCGTATCCGGTTTCGGCAAGCGCCTCATCGGCCACCCGCACAAAGTCGCGATAGCCGAAGAAAATGCGCTCGATGATGTCGAATGCGAGCGTGCATGCCTGTTGCTCAGCTCCAGAGGCAGTTTTTAAGTCAACCATGTTGACGTTTCTCGCAACAACTCATAAATACTGCCCGAAGCAAATGGCGTTTCATTTCGCACCCAAGCGCATTTTTGTAATATAATTGCGTGACGCCGAAATGATAAGCGTTTGCACAGGAGGAGTGCAGGCACGTGCCGGACCGTGATTGCGGGGCGCGCTCACTGCAGGGATTGTCCGGCGGTTTTGCGTCGGAACAACGAAAAGAAGCGGGAGGACGAGCGACATGGCAGTGCCCTTCGACCAGCGCGATGGCGAGATTTGGATGGACGGGACCTTTGTGCCCTGGTCCGAAGCGAAGGTCCATGTGCTCACGCACGCGCTCCATTACGCGAGTTCCGTGTTCGAGGGCGAGCGAGCCTACGGCGGCGAGATCTTTGAATGCGAGGCCCATACCGACCGATTGTTCGCGTCGGCGCACGCCATGGGCTTTGATATTCCGTACACGAAAGACGCCATCAACGCAGCGAAGCGAGAAGCACTTTCGCGGATGGGCCTCAGCGATGCCTATGTGCGCCCTGTGGCTTGGCGCGGCAGCGAGATGATGGGCATTTCGGCCCAGAAGAACACCATCCATGTGGCCATCGCAGTCTGGGCGTGGCCGAGCTACTTCGATCCTGCGCTGTTGCAAACCGGGATCCGCTTGGATCTTGCCCAATGGCGCCGGCCTGACCCGCGCTCGGCACCCTGCCACGCAAAGGCGGCAGGCCTTTACATGATCTGCACCCTGTCTAAGCACGCAGCGGAGGCGAAGGGCTTTTCCGACGCGCTGATGCTGGACTACCGCGGGCATGTGGCCGAGGCGACCGGCGCAAATGTGTTCTTCGTGAAGGACGGAGCGATCCATACTCCAACGCCGGACTGCTTCTTGGATGGCATCACCAGGCGCACGGTGATCGCGCTTGCCAAGGCGCGGGGCGTCACTGTCGCGGAGCGGACAATCCTGCCGGAAGAGCTTGCAGACTTTCACGAGTGTTTTGTGACCGGGACGGCCGCCGAGGTGACCCCGGTTGGTGAAATTGCAGGCCACACCTTCACGCCGGGCAGGCTCACTGCGCAACTTGTGGCGGATTATGCGGCACACGTTCGCCCGCCTGCCGAGGTATTGCGCAAAGTCGCCTAACCCGCTGACAGCGGGAAGAATTTCTCCGTACCTGAGCCCGACAGGGCCGCTGCATAGCGGCCTTGCGAAATTACAATGGCTGTGCTCCCTCTGTGGCAAACAGACCCTTGAGGGAGCTTCTGCAATGAAGACGACGCTGATTGCGGGCGTCAGCGCGGTAGCGGTCGCCTTGGCCGCTCCCGCCGCTGCGCAAGACATTAAGATGGGCGTTTTGTTGGGCTTCACCGGCCCGGTTGAAAGCCTCGCGCCGCCCATCGCGGCGGGCGCTGAACTTGCCATGAGTGAAGTTTCTGAGTCCGGCGCGCTGCTGGACGGCGTCACCGTGACCCCGGTCCGCGGCGACAGCACCTGCATCGACGCCGGTGCCGCCACCGCGGCCGCTGAGCGCATCGTCACCTCAGACGGTGTCAGCGCGATTGTGGGTGCCATGTGCTCCGGTGCCACGACGGCAGTCCTGCAGAACGTCGGCCTGCCCAACGGCGTGGTGATGATCTCCCCTTCCGCCACATCGCCGGCGCTCTCAACCATCGAAGACAACGGCCTGTTCTTCCGCACAGCGCCCTCCGACGCGCGGCAGGGAGATGTGATCGCCGAGATGCTCTCGGAGCGCGGAGTGACGAGCGCAGCGCTCACCTACACCAACAATGACTATGGCAAGGGCCTTGCCGATGCCATTGCCGCAGCGTTCGAGAAGGCGGGCGGGACCATCACCATCAACGCCGCCCACGAGGACGGTAAAGGCGACTACTCTGCCGAAGTGGCCGCGCTGGCCGCCGGCGGTGGCGACGTCCTCATCGTGGCCGGCTATTTGGACCAGGGCGGACGCGGCATTATCCAGGCATCCTTGGACACCGGCGCGTTCGACACGTTCGTTCTGCCCGACGGCATGGTGGGCGACAGCCTGATTGAAGCCATCGGTGCCGGTCTTGACGGGTCCTACGGTGTGGTGCCCGGCTCGAACTCTGATGGCAGCGCCATCTTCGCTGAAATGGCTGGCGCGGCAGGCTTTGAGCCCAGCGTCTACACTGGCGAGGCTTACGACGCGGCAGCGCTGATGATGTTGGCCATGCAGGCTTCAGGCTCCACCGATCCCGC
>JBCDFB010000076.1:0-9888 GCA_039178655.1 Pseudomonadota bacterium
ATCCTGCCCCCGCAACCATCGTGAGCAGCACCGTCTCATCCTCGGGATGACCGGGCGTGTTCTTCCCAGTAGCCAGCGTTACGATGCCGGCAAGGTCACCCTGAAGCCAGAGGTCGGCCTTGGTCCCTTCGCTGGGCGCGTCGACGATCCGGCCCGCCAGCGATCGCATGTCCTCCGCCGCGTCGAGGCGTGTCTTCTCGTTCTGCAGCGCCTCGAACATGCCGTCGATACGCCTCCGTCATGCTCGAGTGAAGCAGCGCCGGAGGCTCTTCGGCCGCATCTAGCCCGTGGAGGAGCACCTCCTTGCGGTCCTTGAACGCGTTCATCTTCCCCCTTCATGGAGGGGCGGTAGAGGCCGTCTTTGATCGCCTCGATCATGGTCCGGATCTGACGCTCGATCTTGCTCAGCTCGGCGCGTTTCGCAGCGGGGCCCGATGACGCTTCCATACCCGATGCCCGATGCAGAGCTCGTTACTGAGGATGCGGTCGCGGAGCTGGACGTTTCCAAACGGCGTGCACGGTCCCCGACCCTTCCCGCGCGGACCGGGCACGGCGTCCGCATTCAAGTCATGAGCGATCGGGCGTTGCGACCGTCCAGCGGCATACCCGGAGAAACCGCGCCGAACGATCGCGGCTTCGAAGGAGGCGATCTGAAGAGTAGTTTTTCAAACTTCGGCTCCAGCACTGACCTAATTGCCCGTGTTCTGGACCGAGCCGGGCTGGAATTGTCCAGTTTAGGATCAAGGCTTGGGAACAGAGAGACGCGATGAAGAGATCAAGGTTCGGCGAGGCGCAGATCGCGTCCATGTTGAAGCAGGACAAAGCTCAAGAACACCTTTGGGCGTGAGGTCACCGGGCATGATGAAACCCGACGACGTCAATGGCACACCACTGCCAGGTCGCTTCGCGCATCGCCACAAAAGAACCCGCATGAATGCGGCAGTGTTCCCGTCCTCGCGCTACCAACGTACGCCGAAGCGAAACTTCGCATCGCTGGCGCGCTACGCTCTAAAACTTCAAGCATCCCGCGCAGCGGCCGCGGGTTACCACGAACGACTTAATCGAGGCGCTCTGAATCTTGTCGCAAAATGTCGGCAACCCGGGGGAGAATTGCCAGCACATGGTCCCTCAGGAGGGCGCGGACGGCCTTGCCGTCTCGTTGCTCAAGATGGGCTTGGATCGCCTCATGCTCGGCGATAGAGGCTTGCCACAGGGCCTCGGTGGAGTTTGACAAGAAGCGAAGCCGCCGCAAACGGTCGGTCAGACGAACAAAGGTGTGGTGTAGTTCGCGGTTCGCCGATGCTTGCGCGATCGCCTCGTGGATGCCCGCGTTCAGCTTGAAGTAGGCGGGTTTGTCCTTGCGCTGATAAGCGCTGATCATGCGCGCGTGGCGTTCGCTGAGGTCGACCAGCGTCGACGCATCGGCCCTTGTAGCGGCGAGTTCTCCGCCGAAACCCTCCACCTCCGCCAAAAGCTCAAGCAGGTCGGTGGCAGTCTGCAAGCTGAGGTGCGCCACGAACGTGCCGCGGTTCGGCTGATTCTCCACAAGCCCCTCGTGCGACAGCACCTTCAATGCCTCACGGATCGGCGTGCGAGACACCTTGAGCTCGCTTGCGAGCTCGGCTTCGTCCAGGAAATCCCCGGGTTCGAATTGGCCCTCGACGATGCGGTCGCGAACCACATCGGCAATCTGGACGTGAAGGGCAGGGACGCGCGGCAGTATGTCGTGGGCCCGAAGCCGTCGTTTGGTCTTCGTCCGGTCGGGGATCACCGGTTCCACGGTCCGCTCCACAGAAGCTCGCTCATGCTGAAATCGTCGCCGCGAAGTGGTTTACGCGAAGTGAGGGTATGAGCGGAAGGCGCGCACTGCGCTTTCAACGGTCGCACAGACGCTCGATTGCCGTGCGCGTGCATCAGACCCGTTCCGTTCTCCCAAGCCTCTTATCGAATTGATGAGACCTCAACCGCGGACGCAGGCCGCGGTTGACGCTCGAGACATGATATGATCACATAATTACAGAATGAGGAACCTATGATCCGCATTATCAAACGGGGTCACGTGCTTCGGGTTTCGCTGGACCGCGAGGCAAAGCTCAACGCCCTGACCGTCGCGATGTGGCACGACCTCGCCCGCGCGTTCAAAGAGGCCGACGCGGACGAGGATCTGCGGCTCGTCGTCCTGGAAGGGGCAGGGGATCGCGCCTTCTGCGTCGGCGCCGACATCGCAGAGTTCGAAACGAGCCGCGCCGGCAAGGCCCAGGCGATGTCCTATGCGAAGACGATCTTCGCAGGTGTGGAGGCCATCGAGCACTGCCGGCATCCCACCATCGCGCTCATCAGAGGTTATTGCGTGGGCGGGGGCCTGGAAGTTGCGGCGGCCTGCGACATGCGCATTGCCCGGGAGGGGAGCCGCTTCGGCGTTCCGGTCCGCAAGCTCGGCCTTCCCGTGGACTATCCCGAACTTGCCGCGCTTCGCCGTCTCGTTGGTCCGGCGAACGCGCTCGAAATCCTCTTCGAGGGTCGCGTTTTCGACGCCCAGGAGGCGCTTCAGAAGGGGCTCATCAACCGCATCCTTCCAGAAGCAGAGTTTGAACAAGAGTGCAGTCAGATCATCGAGCGAATTGTCACCGGCGCGCCGCTTGTCGCTCGCTGGCACAAGGCGATGGTGCGCCGTCTTGACGATCCGGCACCGCTGAGCGCCGAGGAGCGCGACGCGCCGTTCGCCACCTTCGACACCGAAGACTACCGCATCGGCACACGCGCCTTCCTTGACAAGAGTGAGCCGGAGTTCGTGGGCCGATGAGTTCTCAAAAGACCGGCCCCATCGCCGGGCTGAAGGTGCTTGATCTCACGCACGTGATGGCAGGTCCCACCTGCACGCTTTTGCTGGCTGACCTTGGGGCGGACGTGGTCAAAGTGGAGCGGCCGCCGCTGGGCGACGATTCCCGCCACATGGCGCCGCCTTACGTTGGCGATCAGTCCGCCGCCTACCTCATGATGAACCGTAACAAGCGCGGGATCGTCCTGGACCTTAAGACAGACGGCGGGCGCGAAGCGTTGCGCCGGCTGGCGGCGACGTCGGATGTGGTGGTGGAGAACTTTCGCGCCGGCGCCCTTGATAAACTGGGGCTCGGCTACGACGCGCTGTCGGCCGAGAATCCAGGTCTGATTTGGTGCGCCATTTCCGGCTACGGCCGATCTGGGCCATACGCAGCGCGGGGCGGCTTTGACCTCATGGCCCAGGCCATGAGCGGTATCATGAGTTTCACCGGGGAGGCGGCCGGTCGCCCCCCGGTGAAGGTCGGTGCCCCGGTCGCAGACATTACCGCGGGTGTCTTGGCGGCGCTCGGCATTCTCGCTGCCCTCAACCACCGCAATGCCACTGGGCAAGGGCAGATCGTTGAGAGCTCGCTGTTCGAGGCCGCAGTCATGCACACGTTCTGGCAGTCCGCCATGACGTTCGCCACGGGCGAGTCGCCCGGTCCGATGGGGTCCGCCCATCCCCTCGACGGTCCGTACCAAGCCTTTGAAACCGCAAACGGTTGGATCGTCGTCGGTGCGGCGAACCAGGCCAACTGGCTGCGGCTTCTTAAAGCGATTGAGCGGCCGGACCTTGGCGAGGATCCTCGCTTTGGCAGCAATCCCGATCGCATGCGGAACCTGTCCACGCTCGTGGCGCTCCTCGAACCGGTTTTCGCGGCGAAAGACAGCAAGACGTGGCTGGAGACCCTGGACGCCGCCGGTGTGCCCTGCGCGCCGGTCCTGTCGACCGCAGAGATGCACCGCGATCCCCAAGCGATCGCACGCCAGATGATCGCCTCGGTGGAGCACACCGCACTCGGCAGCGTGAAAACCTTGGGAAGTCCGATAAAGCTCTCGCAAACGCCAGTGAGCCTGGGCAACGGCGCCCCACTCCTTGGCGAACACACGCGCGAGGTCCTCTCAGAACTTTCCTACACCGCGGCGGAAATCGACGCCCTGGTCGCGGCCGGTACCGCAGGCGCGCCTGCAGACGAGGCCGCCCAATGAAAGCGACGCTCGCCCCCGGGGTCGCGCACGAGAACACCGTAGTCGTTGAGACGCAGCACTTGGTGCCAGCACTGTTTCCAAGCGACCCTGCGCTCGCCGGTATGCCTGCCGTGCTCGCAACGCCCTGGCTGGTGGCAATGATCGAGCGTTGCGCGGTCCATGCACTCGCCCCGCACCTTGATCCCGGCGAGGGCTCGGTCGGCGCACGGGTGGAGCTTGATCACACCGCACCGACGCCCGCCGGGCGAACGGTCACGGTCACCGTATCATGCGAGGCTGTGGACCGGCGCCGGATTTCGTTCACGGCCACCGCGCACGATGGCGTGGCGCAGATCGCCAGAGCCCGTCATGACCGCTTCGTCATCGACGAGGCAAAGTTCCGCGCCAAGCTGGACGACGCATCGTGATGGCAGGACCCCGCATCGCAATCGGCGGCTTCATGATCGAGTGCAACCGCTTCGCGCCCGTCACGCCGCGTGAAAGCTTCACGATCGATGTCTGGCACGGCGACGATGCGCTGCTGAAGGCAATTACAGAAGAGCCGGCATTCATTGTCGGGGAGTACCCGGGCTTCTTCGCTGCCATGGAGGAGACCGGTGGGTTCTCGCCCGTGCCGCTGTTTGATGCGCGCTCACACCCCAACGGTCCGGTGGACGCGCTGGTGTTTGCAGAAATCCGCGAGGCGATCGCCACGCGCTTAAGGGCGGCGGTGCCGGTGGACGGTGTCTTCCTGGTGCTTCACGGCGCGGCGATCGTGACCGACGACCTTGACCCTGAGGGCACGATCCTTGCCGATGCGCGGGCCATCGTCGGGCCGGACATTCCAATCGTTGCGACGCTCGACCTCCACGCGAACGTCTCCACCGCGATGGTGGAGAGCGCCGATGTCCTTGTCGCCTATCGGACCAACCCGCACACCGATCAAAACCCGCGGGGCAGGGAGGCGGGCGGGCTGATGCGCCGCCTTCTGGCCGGTGAGCGCTTTTTCAAGGCGCACGAGCGGCTACCGATCAGCCCGCCTACAGTGACGATGCTGACGCGCAAAGACACAGGCCCATTCTCAGACATGATGGCCGCGGCGGAAGGGGCGATCGGCGGGCCGCTGGCGTCGGTCAGCGTCATCGGGTCGTTTCCTCACACCGACACGCCGCATAACGGGATCGCGGTGCTTGCCTACGGGGCGGACCAGGCGAGCGCGGACCGCACGGTGCGCGAAATCGCAACGATCGCTTGGGAGGGGCGCGAGGGTTTTGCGCCGACATTTGCGTCCATCGAAGACGCCCTGGACCGCGCTCGCCGCGCCTGGGATGGCACAAGCCAGCGCATTGCCCTGGCTGATCTCGGCGATAACCCGGCGGGTGGCGCACTCGGCACGCGGCTGGAACTCATCCAAGCACTCATCGACGCCAGACCCGGGCCAACGGTCTGCGGCATCGTCCACGCCCCTCAGCTTGCCGCGAGCGCCCACGATGCCGGTATCGGCGGCAGCTTGGCGTGGCCGGATTTGGATCAAACACTCACTGTTGTCGCCCTCTCCGATGGGCGCACGCGGGGCCGCCGCGGGCTCCTTGCTGGCGCGCCCATCGATCTTGGGCCCACCGCGGCGCTGCGCATTAGCGAACTTGTCGTGGTGGTGTCCACCCACCGCTTCTCCCCCAACGACCCGATGTGCTTTGAGCATCTCGGCCTCGACCTTGCCGCGTTCCGCGTCATTGTTCTGAAATCCCGTGGGCACTTCCGCGCGGGCTTCGACGAACTGGTCGAGCACGACAACGTCGTGGAGGTGGCAACGCCAGGGCTGACCTCGCCCGACTTCGCATCCTTTGAGTTTCGCGATCTGCCGCGGCCGTCCTGGCCTCTGGACCGCGACGTATCGTGGACGCCCTCAACGGTGCGATCTGAGGACGCTGCGTGACCGACGCCACGCGCGCCTCCCTCGCCGTTCCCGGCAGGCGCGGCCCGCGCAAAGCGCGGTTCAACGTGTCAGCCGTGGTTCTGGTGCTTGCCGTTGCCGTGCTCGCCCTTGTGACCGTCGTGCCGCTCGTCCCCATGACGCTGCGCGCGTTCACCAATGACGGCAGCCTGACGCTTGAGCATGTGAGCGCGTTTCTGGCCGATCCGCATCTCATGCGATCCGCATTCAACACGGTCGGCTACTCCCTCGCCATCGGCGTTGCGAGTGCGCTTCTTGCCATGCCGCTTGCGTTTGGCATCGCGCGCACGGACATGCCGTTGAAGAAGCTCCTCACCGTTTCAGCGCTGATCTCGGTTTTCAGCCCCGGCTTCCTCATTACCATCGCCTACATTGATCTTCTGGGACCCAACAACGGTTCGATCAACGTCCTTTTGCGCGGGCTCTTGGGGCTCGAAACGACCTTTGGCCCGCTCGACATCTATTCCGGGCTCGGCCTTGTCCTGCTGACCCTCCCGGGTGGGATCGCGTTGTGCCTTTTCCAGATCGTCCCGGCGCTGGGGAAGATCGACCCGGGCCTTGAGGCTGCAAGCCGCATCGCCGGTGCGTCGGCCTGGCAGACGGTGCGCCGCGTGACGCTGCCGCTCGTGCGGCCCGCGATCCTGTCGGGCTTCGTACTCGCGTTCACGCTCTCCGTCGGCTCCTACGGCATCCCCCAAATGCTGGGCATGAACGTTTTGTCGGTCACAATCCGCGAGACGCTGCTCATCTCGTTCAATCTCGCACTCGCCGCAGTCCTCGCCGCCGTATCCATCGTGATCGGCCTCGTCGCCGTCGCGGGCTACCAGTACACCACGCGCCTGCAGAGCCGGTTCGAGGTTGTGGCGGGGCGCGGGAGCGCCGGCGCCAGTTACACGCTCGGGCCATGGCGTTACGTCCTCGCCGGTGCGGGCGTCGTCTACTTCGTGCTCGCGATCCTCTTGCCCTACGCGGTCCTCATTGTCTCCTCGTTCCTTGAGGCCACATCCCGCGGGCTTACGGCGGACAACCTGACGCTGGAGTTTTACACGAACCTCGTCACAGACCCTTATTATCGCACTGCAATTTTCAACAGCATGACGTTGGCGGTCGGGACCGGTGCGACATGCGCCGTCGTCGGCATCCTGGTGGGTTACATCATCGCCCGCACGGCGATGCCGGGCCGCAGCCTTTTGGACTACATGGCCTTCCTGCCGCTGGCGTTGAGCGGCACGGCCTTCGGCATCGCGGTTCTCCTCACCGCATTCTCGTCGCCGCTTCGGTGGATGGGGCTGTCCGGAACGCTCTTCATCATCGGGTTTGCCTACGTCGGGCACTACATCGCGTTTGGCGTTCGCGGCTCCCAAGTGGCGTTCTCACAAGTGTCGGCCCAACTTTCCGAGGCCGCTCGCATTGCCGGTGCCAACCGGCTTCAGACCATCGGCCACATCGAAGTGCCGATCGTGCGCAACGCCATCCTGTCCATCGTCTTCCTGGTGGGAGCGTTGGTGTTCCCAGAGCTTTCCATGACGATCATCCTCACCGGCAGCGGCACGCAAACCGTGTCGACGGCGCTGCTTGAGCTGTGGCGTGGCGGCGGCGGCAGCATCCAGGCGGCCTACGCCATGTCCTCGCTGATGCTCGTCATCGTTCTGGCGTTGATGGTGATCGGCAATCTCATCCGTAGCGCGAGGACGGTGCGATGACCGCCCGTGCCCTTTCCGGTTCCAATCGAGGAGTCCGTCTTATGAGCCCCCGAAATGTTGCCCTTCTTGGAGCAATCGCCGTCGCGCTGACGCTCAGCGCACCACCGCCATCCTTGTCGCAGTCTGGCGAGCCACTCTCGGTTCTGTCCGGGTTAGACCGTGAGAACACCGAGGAATTGCTGCAAGCCTACCAGGCATCCACCGGCGAGACCTTTGAGTACGAGGTGCAGGCCGGTCCGACTGAGGACTTGATTGCGCACCTGCGCATCGAGCTTGCGAGTGGTAGCTCCGATGTCGGGCTCTTGATCATGGCGATCCCGCAGCTTCAGCTTCTTGATAGCCAGTTCGATCTCTTCGAACCGCTGGAGAGTGTGTCGCCCGACGCAATCCTTGACACGCTGTCGTTCGACGGGATTGCGGAAACGGTCCCCTTCGGCCTCGCCGTTTATACTTTGATGTACAACACCGATAAGATCGCTGAAGGCGACAAGCCCACGTCATTCGCGGATCTTCTTGACGAAAAATTCGACAACCAAGTCGGCCTCGCGAGCCCGATGACGTCGGCAAATGTGTGGAATGTCTTCTGGTTCCTCACCGAAGAGATGGAGGGTGAGCCCTACGGCTGGCCGTTCTTTGAGGCACTCCAGGAGCGGCAACCCACCTACACCTCGGGCCACGGCGCGCTGCGTGATCTCGTCATCTCTGGCGAGCGCGGCATCGGTATCCAGACGACCGACAACATCGCCGCTCCCATGGACCGCGGCGAGAGCGTCTCCTACTCGTTTCCATCAGAAGGCGTTCCCACGAGCGTCTGGGGCGCAGGCGTTCCGGCAGCCGGCGACAACGCGGAGCTTGCCGAGCGCATCGTCGCCTGGCTCCTCTCGGACGACGGGCAGGATTGGGTGGTGAACGGGGCCAACCTCGTGCCCGTCAGCGCCGGCTCGGACTACACGTTCAAGGAGGGGACGCGTCTGGCCGACCTGGAACTGAAGCTCACCGACGTTGACTACGTGGAGCGCGAGCGGGCCAACGTCATCCGCCAGTTCCAGGCGCTGAGCCGCTGAAGGTCGGCGCTGCGGGACTGATCCGATGACACCGTCCGCAGACCCGTCAGCGCCGGAACTGTCCCTCACGGCAGTCGCCAAGACCTTTGATGGCGTCACTGCCGTGCGTGATCTCGGTCTTTCCGTCCATCGGGGGGAGTTTGTTTGTCTGCTTGGCCCCTCTGGCTGCGGCAAGACGACGACGCTGCGCATGGTCGGTGGGCTCGAGCGGGCGACAAGCGGGACCATCCGCCTCGGCGGGCGGTTGGTTGACGGGCCGAACGCGTTCGTGCCGCCCGAGGCGCGCGACCTTGGCATGGTGTTCCAAAGCTACGCCCTGTGGCCGCACCTCACCGTCGCCGAGAACATCGCCTACGCACTGAAGCTGCGCCGCCGGCCGGCGGCGGAGATTGCAGTGCGGGTCGACAAACTCCTCAAGCTCGTCGACCTGACCAACCTTGGCGGTCGCTACCCGTCGCAGCTGAGCGGAGGGCAGCAGCAGCGCGTCGCGCTTGCCCGCGCTCTCGCCACCGATCCGGGCCTCGTCCTGTTCGATGAGCCGCTCAGCAACCTCGACGCCACCTTGCGCGAATCCATGCGCTTAGAACTGCGCAACATGCACCAGCGGACCGGGTTCACCGCCGTTTATGTCACGCACAGCCAGCAGGAAGCTTTCGCGCTCGGTTCACGCATCGTGATCATGAAAGATGGCGCGATCGAGCAGATCTCAGGGCCGCGCGAACTCTACGCGAAGCCAAACACTGCGTTTGTGGCAAGCTTTGTTGGCGTTGCAAACCTTTTGGCCCTCGCTGAGGGGGCACACGCTAACGGCAGGGTGCGCCTTGCCGACGGCCTGGAGCTGACCGCGGAAGGCAGCCACGATGCGCCGACCGTCGCGATGATCCGGCCAGAGAACATCGAAGTCGCCCCGCGCCACAGCGCCGGCACCGCGCCGCAAAACGCGTTCGTCGGAACCGTCTGCGACGTCGTGTTCGCCGGTCCCACAGCGGACTGTTTCGTGAGCGTCGCCGACACGGTCCTGCGCAGCCAAGTGCCAAGCGCAGACTGCCCGGCTGTTGGCACCGAGGTCGACCTGACCATCGCGCCCCGCAACGTCCGGCTGCTTGCCCATTGAACGGCGCAGAAAAAGCGCCGCCGCCGGACCGCGCAGCGCGCCGAG
>JBCDFB010000077.1:0-9882 GCA_039178655.1 Pseudomonadota bacterium
CCCTGATGCTGCGCTTTACTACCTTTGCCGCATGCTGGAAGGCGGAGAGGACCCCCTCTTCCTCGCCCGCCACCTGGTGCGCATGGCGAGCGAGGACATTGGCGCTGCAGACCCCACGGCCCTGCCGCTTGCCATCGCTGCCCGCGATTCCTACGACTTTTTAGGCTCGCCGGAGGGCGAACTGGCGCTGGCGCAGCTCACCGTGCATCTGGCGCTCGCGCCAAAATCCAACGCCATCTACACCGCCTATAAAGCTGCTCGAATGCATGTGCGCGAACAGCCTTCGCTGCCGCCGCCGAAACACATTCTGCCCGCGCCGACCCGCTTCATGCGTGAAGAAGGGTATGCAGCGGGATACGAATATGATCATGACGCACCTGACGCGGTGTCCGGCCAGTCCTACTTCCCTGAAGGTGTTGAGCCGGCGCGGTTTTACGAGCCAACGCGTTATGGCGCTGAAGCTCAGCTTCGGGAGCGACTTGCGCTCATCAGACGAAAGCGACATGACAGGGCCGCGGGGGGCTCTGGGAGGACTGAATGATCGCGCATGTGCTTGAGTTTCTGGCCCTTTGGGCCATCGTCTACGTGGTCACCTTCGGCGCTTATATTGGTTTCGGGGCGCTCTTCCAGTGGTACGCGCACCAGCATCCGGAGCGCCGCATCCAGGCCGGCCGCCGGGGCGAAAAGCGCAAGTGGAAAGAAATCAAGCAAAGCGCCTGGTCGCTCACAGCCACCTGCTTCTGCCTCGCCGGCGGACTTTACGCCCAGCACATGGGGTGGACGCTGTTCGCCCCGCTCGACCTCACCTGGTGGTCGTTCATCTTAATGTTCGCCGTCTCCATCGTCGCGTTCGATGCATGGTTTTACTGGGGCCACCGGCTCATGCACTGGGGCCCGCTCTACAAACACCACCAGTATCACCACCGCTCTGTGGCACCGACGGTCTGGTCCAACTACTCCGACACCATCGTCGATGCCTTCGTCATGCAGAGCTACTACCTGTGGGCGCCGCTGATCCTGCCCATCCCGCCCCAGGTGCTGATCGCCCACCGGGTGTACGACCACTTCAACGGGATGATCGGCCATTCCGGCTTCGAGTTTGCCGCATCCAAGTGGACGCGCATTCCTTCACCCATGGTGTCCACGCTCTTCCACGACCAGCACCACAAGAACTTCCGCACCAACTACGCCAACTTCTTCTCCTTCTGGGACCGTGTGATGGGCACGCTGGACAAGGAGTACGACAGCGGCGTTGCCCGCTGGGCTGCCCTTGACGAAGAGGAGCAGAAAAAGCGGGAGCCCGCGCAGCCGGCCGCAAAAGCCGCCACGCGTTGATTTTGCCTGTCGGCAACGCGGATTTGCCGGCGGTGCCGCAGGCGAATTGCACCCCATCGTGAGCCCTCTGGGCGCCAGTGTTCTGGTGGCCTGCGGCGGCGCGATTGGCGCGCTGGGGCGCTATTGGCTCGCGGTGGTGATGACCGGCTTCCTGGGCGCGGGCCTCCCCGTCGGTACGCTCATCGCCAACGTTCTGGGCAGCTTTTTGATCGGCGCCATCTCCATCGTAGCAGCGGGCCACTACGCCGCCGTCGCCTTCTGGATGGTGGGCGTCTTGGGCGGCTTTACGACCTTCTCGACCTTTTCGCTGGAAACGGTGCGCATGCTGCAGGAGGGGCGGATCGCGCCGGCAGCCATCTACGCTGTGCTGAGCGTTGCCCTCTGCGTGCTCGCAGCGGCGGGGGGTATGGCAGCCGCCCGTGCCGTCTTCCCGGCGCAGTGACATGGCGCAGGTGGAACACATCAGCGTCAGCGACGACGACGCAGGCATGCGGCTCGACCGCTGGCTCAGGCAGCGCTTTCCCGCCGTTCCGCTCGGCGCGCTTTCCAAGGTCGTGCGCACCGGGCAGGTGAGGGTGGATGGCGCCCGCGCGCGCATGGAGACCCGTCTCGCCGCCGGCCAGAATGTGCGCATCCCGCCCATCAACGCGCCCGCCGGCAAGGTCACGCCCGCCGCCACGGACGATGCGGCACGGCTTGAGGCGATGGTCATCCACCGAGACGATGCGCTCGTCGTCCTCAACAAGCCGTTTGGCCTTGCGGTCCAGGGCGGCTCGGGTGTCACGCGCCATGTCGACGGAATGCTGGAGGCCTGGCGCGACCGCTCCGGCCGCAAGCCGCGGCTGGTCCATCGCCTGGACAGAGACACCACGGGCGCCCTCGTGGTTGCGCTTAAGCGCTCCGTGGCGGCCGATCTTGCCGAAGCATTCCGCGGGCGCGAAGCACAAAAAACCTACCTCGCCCTCGTGCGGGGCCATCCAAGCCCAGAGGCGGGGCGGATTGCCACACTCATCGCCAGAGACCCGGATGACGGCGAGCTCATGGCCGTTCCGCGCACCAAATCCAAAGACGCCCAGAAAGCGGTCACCCACTACGAGACCTTGGACCGCTCGGGCCAATTCAGCCTGCTGCGCCTTCAGCCGGTAACAGGGCGCACGCACCAGCTCCGGGTGCACGCCGCGCACATGGGCGTCCCCATCCTGGGCGATCCCAAATACTTCAACGTAGAGAACTGGGCGCTCCCCGGCGGCCTCCAAAACCGCCTGCACCTTCATGCCTGGCGTCTGGAGCTGCCGCACCCCAAGGGCGGCACCCTATCAGTCCAAGCGCCCCTCTCGCCACACTTTGCGCAGAGCCTTTCGGTTCTCGGCTTGTCCCCCGATCAGGGGTAAAGCCGCGTCACTGTCCACGGCGCGTCAGGGGATGGCCGGCTGTAAAGAAAGCGGTCGTGGAGGCGAAATGCCCCATCCTGCCAGAACTCCATGGCAAGCGGCGTCACACGAAAGCCCGACCAGTGGGGTGGCCGGGGAGGGTGATCGCCAAATTCTGCACTGCGCTCGCTCACCCGCCGCTCCAACTCGGCCCTGTCGGCCGCGGGTCGTGATTGGTCGGACGCCCATGCCCCGATCCTGCTCTGCAGCGGACGCGAATTGTAGTAATCGTCCGCCTCCGCGCTCTCCACGGCGCTTGCCGGGCCGCGCACCCGCACCTGCCGCCGCAAGGTCTTCCAGTGGAAGAGGAGTGCTGCCCGCGGGTTTTGCGCCAAGGCACCGCCTTTGGCGCTTTCAAGGTTCGTGTAAAAGACGAAGCCGCGGGCATCATGGCCCTTCAGAAGAACGGTGCGCGCGTCCGGCATCCCGGTTGCATCCGCCGTGGCGAGCGTCATCGCGTTCGGATCATTGATTTCGCTTTGGATCGCCTCTTGGAACCAGGCGTCGAACACATCAAACGGGTCCGGGGCTTGCTCCGATTTGAGCGCGGCGTCATCAAGGTTAGCGTTCAAAGCGTTGGGCCCCTACATTAGTTGGTTGATGCGTTTTGGCGCGAGGACACGGGCGGCACGCACAACAGCGCAGCGGCGCCACACAAGCGATTGGACATTTGGACCAGAATGGCACGCGATCCCTACACCGTTCTTGGTGTCTCCAAATCGGCGTCGGAAAGTGAGATCAAGTCTGCCTACCGCAGGCTTGCCAAGCGCTACCATCCTGACACCAACACGAACGATCCCAAGGCGCAGGAACGCTTTGCGGAGGTCAACTCCGCTTACGAGATTGTGGGCGACAAGGACAAGCGCCGCCAGTTCGACCGTGGGGAGATCGACGCCGACGGCCAGCAGCGTTTCCAGAACGCCGGCTTCGGCTTTGGCTCCGCAGGCGGCAGCGGCGGTGAGCCGTTCGGCGGGTTTGCCGGTTTCGGCGGTGCCCGCGGCGGTTCATCCCGCACCTATCGCTTTACCAATGATGGCTCCGGCCCCAGCGGCGTTGACGAAATCCTGCGCGAGTTCATGGGCGGGCAGGCGGGCGGGGGCCGCAGCAAAGGCTTCGGCAACCAGCCCGCCAAGGGCGAAGACCTTGAAGTCGTGGTCACGGTCACGCTGGAGGATTTGGCGAGCGAGGAAAAGCTGCGCGTGTCCCTCCCCACGGGGCGTACGGTTGATGTTCGCTTGCCCCCGGGCGCGGAGCCCGATCAGCAAATCCGCCTGCGCGGTCTGGGGCAAGAAAGTGCCGGCGGAGGACCGGCGGGAGACGCAATCCTAACGCTGCGCATTGCAGCGCACTCGCTCTTCACCCGCGAGGGCGCCAACCTGAAGCTGGAGCTTCCCATCACGCTTTATGACGCAGTGCTCGGCGCCAAGGTGCGTGCGCCAACCCTGTCAGGCTCGGTCAATGTGACCATTCCGCCAGGCTCGTCCGGCGGCAAGACCTTGCGCCTGCGCGGCCTCGGCCTGCCGGGCAAGAACGGCGCCCGAGGCGACCTGCTGGTGACCCTGCAGATCGACCTGCCCCATGATCTTCCCGAGGACTTCGTGAAGATGATGGAGGAGTGGCGCGAGGATGCGCCCTATCAGCCCCGCAAGGCCGCCTGAGTTTGATGAGCCCACGCGTCCACGCCGGACAGTGGAGCTATAGGGTGCAGGCGGCGTGAAGATCGCTCTGATCACCCCGAGCTTTGAGCGTGACTTTCCGCTGTGCGAGGCGCTTTGCCACTCCCTCGACAAGTTCAATGAGGATGCTTTGGAGCACATCCTCATCGTCCCGCGCAGGGATCTTGCTCTGTTTCGACCGCTCGTGCGGCCCACGCGGCGGCTCGTTGCTGATGGTGACGTGCTCCCCCGGTGGGTGCAACGGGTGCCGGCACCGCCAGTCATCGATGTTCCTTTCGTGGGACGAAAGCGCCTGCGGACCCTCCACGTCACACCGCGCCTGCACCTGATCCGCGGCTGGATCCTCCAACAAGTCCTCAAATGCTCCGCCAATACCGTGACGGATGCGGATGGTTTCGTGTTCTTAGATAGCGATATTGTCTTCGTCCGCCCGTTCAAAACCGAAAGCTTTGTCCAACAAGACAAGCTGCCACTCCACCGGATCGAAAAGGTGATGCTTCCGCCCAACCCGGAGTATCGGTCGTTTGCCGACTGGGACGCAGCTGCACGCAAGCTTTTAGGCCTACAGCCGGCGGCCTATGGTGGCGACAACTATGTGGCAGCCGTCGTCTGCTGGCGGCGGGACCGGCTTGTGGAAATGCAGCGGCGCATTGAGGCTGTGACCGGTAAGGAGTTCCGCGCCGCTTTGCTCGCCGAAAAGGCGCTTTCCGAATACGCGCTTTACGGCGTTTTCTGTGACGCGGTGTGCGACGGGGACGCGGGCCACTTTCCTCAGACCAACTCCCTCTGCCACGAGGACTGGTCGTACGACATGACGAGCAATGCTGGTCTGGAAGCCTTCATCAACGGCCTGCAGCCATACCACCTGTCGGTGCTGATGCAGTCCACCAACGATTGGTCGATGGAGCGGCGGCGCGCTGTTGTGAATGACATTCAAAAGGCCGCGGGCCTGCCCGTCTGAGATTGCCTTTGCCGCAAGCGCCCGATGAGCCATTGCGCATGGTTCGCAAGGCCCTGAGCAGAAAGGGCGCCATAGGGCCGTGGCATCGGAATATGCACGAAGAGGGTCTGCGGCAGGTCGGCAAGGGCCGCGCCGTAGGAAGCGTTGCACACGTATCGGCCCGCATCGGCGCTTGCCACCACAGGGAAGCCGGCCGCACGCGCCTCGTCCACAAGCGCGGAGACCGGCAACGCACTTCGGCGCGAGCGGCGTGGGGCGGAGCCGGCATGGAAGCCGTCCACATCGCCGTGGGACGAAGCGCCGGGGCGCGACAGCCGCTCATAGCGGATGCGCCGGGCGTTGGCCGCCACACCAAACATCAACACGCACGTCACGTCCCGTGGCACGGATACGTTGCCCCAGCAGTCCCACCGTGTGGGCAGGACCTGCACAACAATGTCAGTGCGGCGGGACTTCTCCAGCGTGCGCACAAGAGCCTCCGACGGATTGACCGGCACGCCGGGGAAAGGGCCGAAACCGGTCACGAGGATGCGGCTCACGGCAGCTTGCTCAGAATTTCTGCGGCGGCCGCGCTTGGGGCGAGACTGCCTGACGCCACAGTCCGTTCCGCAGCCGCGACCTCTGATCCGGCATGGCGCTTGAGGTAAGCGTCCAGACCGTCGCGGACCATGTCACGCATCCACGTCACCCCCTGCTGCCGCCGCCGTGCTTCAAGCTCGCCGCTCGCCTTGAGGGCTTCGCGGTGCTGGGCGATCTGATCGCACAGTCCTTCAACCCCGGTACCGGTGGCCGCCGAAAGGGTGAGCACGGCGGGCGGTGCCTCCTGTGCCAGGATTTTCACCGCGCTCAAGATTTCCGCCGCCGCCTGTCTGGCACCGTCGCGCATGGCGCCATCGGCCTTGTTCACCGCGATGATGTCTGCCCGCTCCAGCAGGCCCTTCTTGATGCCCTGGAGCTCGTCCCCTGCGCCGGGAAGCATGAGGGCGAGGAAGGTGTCCACCATGTCGGCCACTGCGATTTCCGACTGGCCGACCCCGACAGTTTCCACGATGACGACGGTGTAGCCGGCAGCTTCGGCAAGGAGCATGGCTTCGCGGGTGCGTGCCGCAACGCCGCCCAGCGAGCCGGAGGAGGGGGAGGGGCGAATATAGGCGTCGGGCGAGATGGCGAGGCGTGCCATCCGCGTTTTGTCCCCCAGGATGGCGCCGCCCGTTCGGGTCGAGGACGGGTCGATGGCAAGGACCGCGATCCGCTCGCCTTGGGCAATGAGGTGGGTGCCAAGTGCATCGATGAGGGTCGACTTGCCGACGCCCGGCACGCCCGTGATGCCGAGCCGCACGGCATGTCCCGTCTGTGGAAGGAGCGATTGCAGGAGGGCGTTGGCCGCCTCCCGGTCGGCCGGGCGGGACGATTCCATGAGCGTAATGGCGCGGGCGAGGGCGGACCGCTCGCCGGCCGAAACCCGCTCAGAAAGGATGCTTACGTCTTCGCGCGCCACACGATGCGCTGCAGTTCGGCCCGCTCCAAATCCTTTGCCGAAGGCAATTTGTCGAACGGGCCGGTGAACTGCGGTATGGCGAAGACGAGGGAAATGTTGCTCGCCCCGCGCGCCTTGCAGACCGCCATACCGCGCCAAAGCTTCTTGCCGTTGCGGCAGTCGCCCCGCCGCACGCCTGCCTGGCGCATGGTCATGCCGATGCGCTCGCCATTGGGGCCGGCAAGGTGTTGGGAGACGCCGTGAATTTCGCCGACAGTGCGCCCGCGCTTGAAGAATTGGACGGCCTGGGTCTCGTTGATGAAGGCAGCGTGGGTCCAGGCGGTGCTCTCTTCCTTCGCGGTCTGGATGGAGCGAATGTCTGCGCCGGGGGCAACCGCTGCCAGTGCCTCTTCGCTGTAGGGCGTGCCTGACCTCACGGGGCCTGCACCGTCATCGGTGATCTTCAGCCAGGTTTCGGACGACACGCGGTCCGGTGTGAGGGACTCTGTGGGAGGCCCGCCTGCGACACACGCGGCCAGCAGCAAACATGCAGCGACGAGGCCTGCCGGCCGGATGGCGCTCCAGCGCAGCGGGGCTGCAAAGTGTGGATGGGCCGAAACCAACTTGATTGCCCGCATGTGCACCCCCGACAGTGACACAGCGCGCGCGGCGGCGCGCGAGCGCCCTTTGCGAACCGATGATTTCTGTTCGCTTACCTTTAAGCGCCTAGCAGACGCCTTGCTGCCTGTCAGTTGTGAGCGTGTGCAACGGGCAACGGGTCGTGAAAGACTTGTGACAGATTGTGTCCAATTGGCCGACGTGGCCCCGCCCATGCCGATCATCCAAGCGCTTCCGCGCCAAAGCTGAAGGGCAGCAACTCGGCCATTGTCATGGTCTTTGCCGTGCCGCGGTCGGCGGGAAACGGGACCACGTGGATGAGTGTTTCCGCGGTGGCAAATTCGGCAAGGATTTGGCGGCAGCGGCCGCACGGCATGGCAAGAACAGGCGTCTGGGGGTCGGCGGCGCGGTAGCCGGTGACTGCGATAGCGGCGGTCTGGCGGTTCCCGGCAACGGCGGCCGCTGCAATCACGTTGGCTTCAGCGCACAGGCTAAGGCCGTAGGACACGTTTTCCACATTGGCCGCGGTGAAGATGCGTCCGTCCGCGCAAAGCAGAGCGGCACCCACGTGGAAGCGCGAATAGGGTGCGTAAGCCTTTTCCGCGGCAGATCGAGCGTCGTTCGCGAGGGCGGCGAGCGTTGCGCTATTCAGCGGCGGCACGATGGTGGCCAAGGCGCTCCGAGAGCGTGGAAATCAGCGCCTCAGCGGCATCGGCAATCACCGTTCCAGGCGGGAAGACCGCCGCGGCGCCCATGGCCTGCAGCGCCTTTACGTCCGCGGGCGGGATGACCCCGCCGATGGCGATCAGCATGTCTTCGCGCCCCTCTGCCGCCAGCGCTTCCTGCAGCGGGGGCAGCAGCGACAGGTGCGAGCCGGCAAGGGAAGAGACCCCCAGGATGTGCACGTCATTGTCGATGGCTTGCCGTGCGCACTCCTCCGGCGTGGCGAAAAGGGGGCCGATGTCCACGTCAAAGCCAAGGTCGGCAAACGCTGAGGCGATGACCTTTTGGCCCCTGTCGTGCCCATCCTGCCCCATCTTGGCCACCAGAATGCGCGGGCGACGGCCTTCCGCGGCGGCAAAGTCATCGCTTAATGCGCGCACGGCGTCGATCCGCGACCCCATCTGCCCCGCCTCCCGTTTGTAGACGCCGGTAATGGCCTTCACCTCGGCCGTGTGGCGCCCGAAGGCGGCCTCCATGGCGTCGCTCATCTCCCCGACGGTTGCACGGTGCCGTGCAGCGTTGATGCAAAGCTCCAACAAATTGCCGTTGCCCCGCGCACCGTTGGTGAGCGCGTCGAGCGCGGCACGGACGGCATCCGCGTCCCGCTCCCTGCGCAACCTCTCCAGCTTCTCGATCTGGGCGCTGCGCACGGCGGCATTGTCCACCCTCAGAACTTCCACGCCGTCGTCCTGCGCCGGGCGGTAGCGGTTGACGCCGACGACGGTTTGCGAGCCGGCGTCGATGCGCGCCTGCGCCTTTGCCGCCGCCTCTTCGATCCGCAGTTTCGGTGTGCCCGCCTCAATGGCCTTGGCCATACCGCCCATGCCTTCCACTTCCTCGATGTGGGTCATGGCGCGGGCGGCAAGATCGCGCGTCAGCCGCTCGATGGCGGGAGAGCCGCCCCACGGGTCGATGAAGCGGGTGGTGTTGGTCTCCTGCTGGAGCACAAGCTGCGTGTTGCGCGCGATCCTGGCGGAAAAGTCCGTCGGCAGCGCGAGCGCCTCGTCCAGCGAGTTGGTGTGGAGGCTTTGGGTGCCGCCCTGGGTCGCGGCCATGGCCTCGATCATGGTGCGCGCGACGTTGTTGTAGACATCCTGCGCCGTGAGCGACCAGCCGGAGGTTTGGCAGTGCGCGCGCAGGGAGAGGGAGCGCGGGTCCTTCGGCGAAAAGTGCTGTGCGACTAGGCCCGACCAGAGGAAGCGGGCGGCGCGGAGCTTTGCCACCTCCATGAAGAAGTTCATTCCCACGGCCCAGAAGAACGACAGGCGCGGTGCAAACCGATCCACATCAAGCCCTGCGGCGACGCCGGCACGAATGTACTCCAGCCCATCTGCGATGGTGTAGGCAAGCTCCAGATCCGCCGTCGCGCCCGCTTCCTGCATGTGATAGCCGGATATGGAGATGGAGTTATACTTCGGCATCTCCTGCGCGGTGTAAGCAAAGATATCGGACACGATCCGCATGCTTGGTTGCGGCGGATAGATGAACGTATTGCGCACCATGAACTCTTTTAAGATGTCGTTCTGGATGGTGCCTTTAAGGTCCTTTTGGGCGACGCCCTGCTCTTCAGCCGCCACGATGTAGAGGGCGAGCACAGGCAAAACCGCGCCGTTCATGGTCATGGACACGGTCATCTCGCCAAGCGGGATCCCGTCGAAAAGG
>JBCDFB010000078.1:0-9871 GCA_039178655.1 Pseudomonadota bacterium
GACCGCGCGTTGAGGCGCTGCTCCACCGAGCCGCGGTTGGGCCGCCCCGAGGCAGGCCGATTCGCAGCCGCCGGCCGGCGCGCTCCGGGCCGCTTCAGGCCGTCGCCCCCTTTGCGCCGTTCAATGTTCCGGCGGGCCTGTTGCTTGCGCCGGCTGTCGGGGCGCCACGCGCCGGTGTTGTTCGACCCCGGCCGATTGCCGACATTGATGTTTCCGCTGCCAATATTGATGTTGCCGCCGCCCACATTGACGTCAACGTTCGGCCGGCCGGGACGGCCGGGGCGCGGCGGCCGACCGGGCCGCTTTCCCCAGCCGGGGCGGTAGGGGGGCCTTACACCAGGGCGAGGGTAGAACCGGCGCTGGTCCCAATAAACCGGGGGCGGGCCGTACCAGTAGTCGCGGTAGTCGTTGTTGAAGACTGACCCGAGCGCGAGGCCGGTCCCGAACGCGATGGCGCCAGTGGCAACCGCGGCCCCGGTGTCCCAGCCGTCATCCGCGGTGCTGACATATACTGGCTGCGCCGGCGCAGGCGTCGTATAGACGGTTTGGGGGTTGTAGGCCGGGACGTAGACCGTCTCCGGCCCGGTCGGCTCGATCACGATGCTGTTGTCTACGACCTCAACGGTCTGCGCCTCGTTGGTCTCAAGGTTGCCCACTGCCTGGGCGCGGGCGCGCTGGCGCTGCACAGCGTCCAGAACGTCATCGCTCTGCGCAAGCATTGCCTCGCCGAGGTCTTCGGTCCAATCAATGTCCTCGGCCATCATGTTGATCACGGTCGGGAAGGCTGCGGCGAGCATGGCGACACTCTCGTCCCAGTCTTCCCCGTTGGCCGCCTCTGCCCGCTCTTCGGCGGGCAGCTCCGCATTCTCCTCCACCCAGCGCTCGGCCTTGATGACGTCGACGGGAACTGTCGCTGCGACAAGCACCTGCGCCACCAGGTTGTCCGGATAAAGGGCAATGGGGGCGACGAGTTCATCAAGCTCAGCCTCGGAAAGCAGAGGACCATCGGCGCCGACAATGTCACCCGTGGGCTCCACAATATCGGTCCCTGGGGGCTCGTCGATGGCGACCGCCACCTCGTTCAGGTAGTTGCCGCTGATAAAGCCGTCCTGCCCGTCGACGATGACGCTGCACCAGGTCCCGCCTGCCTCGCAGTCCACGATCTCGACCGGTGTGCCGCCGGGCAGGACACCCTGGGACTGGAATTCCGTGCTGGGGCCGGTGCGAAAGTTCACGTTAGTGGTCGTAACGCCGGGGACGGCCTCCGCCGTGTTCGGCAGCAATGTGGCTGACACCAACAGGGCGATCGCCGCCAGCACTCCCAAAGCACCAGATCGGCTGGCATTTGCGACGCGCCGGGCGCCGCGACGTTCGTGGGAAGGCGTCATTGGCAAGGCTCCACCTCGGATGCGCTCCTCAGCGCACATCAGATACCTTTACGTGGGAGTCCGTCGCTCGCCAATCCGTCGCGGTGGCAGCATCTCACGCCAACACGGTTTGAACCCGGCGCGTGGTCATTAGAGCGCTCTCAGTGCGCTATGAATGGGCGCGACGATGGCCGCAATTCCATTGACCAATCATGGACTTGCAGGAAGTCGGCTCTCCCGCATGAGGAGTAACGCTCCGACAAAGAACCCCAAAGCCCCGATCCACAAATTGATGACAGCGGCGGTTTGCACCCAGGACGGTTCCGGATGCTCCGGAACGTAGGACAGTGCGCCAGCAGCCATGAAGAAGATGCAACCAAGGAGGTTTACGAACGTGATCCGCCATGCAAGGGACGCAGGCTTCCAGCTGAAATAGGCGTGACCGGCCTCCAGGTAGGCGAGCGTTCCTGAAACAAGGAAGAGGATGGCGCCGGCAAGTCCAGGAAGCCAGATCACGAGGTCTTGCGTGATCCAATTGGCGGGCGGGTCGATGGCATCGAAGGTGTTGAAGTTGAACGCCACGGTGCCGAGCAGCTGAGTTGCGGTGCTGAGCCAACCGAGGCTGCCGGCCTGCCACCCCAAAACATGTACCTTCGACCGCCGGACTTTGCCCGCCGGCGCCTGCAGGAAATCTGCAGCGTTTGCAGACTGGAAATGCTGGAGTGCAGCCGCCCCGGTGAACGGGATGGAGCCCAAGAAAAACGTCACGCTGATCAGGCTGTTTGCCGTCCAGCCTGACGCGATGTGGATGAGTGTAAGGGTGCTGCCCAAAAGAAAAAGCGATGCGCCGAGTGCAAAAAGCGCGCCGATCGTCCAGTTGTAAGTGGCGCTTTGCCAAAAGGGTGTGACGATTTTGGGCGCCGACGCATGAGGGCTTTGAAGACCCTTACGGTGAGCCCGTGCATACCAGATGGTTTCGTGGTCTCCGGTGCGCTGGCTCTGCAACGTCACGAACGGCCATGGGCCTGAGGTTGCAACGCTCCCGTCTGGGTGAGCGGTCTCCACCGAAGTCATAGAACAAGGTCAGGTAATCGGTGAGACGGATGTGGTTTGCGGTGAAAACAGCGACGAAAACTTGAACGTGAGACATCCGAGAACGCGGTGAAAAGGGTAGCGCGAGTAAAACCCTGATGCACCACGCCGTCAGTCGCGCCGGTAAGGTTTGGCGAGGGCCGCCGGAAGGCTGGATGAGCGCGCTGCGGCAACCAAGGCAACAAGTGCAAGCACATACGGCAGCACTGTCAAAAGCTGGTAGGGGACGTCGTCGAACAGGGTTTGCAGGCGGATTTGTGCAGCTTCGGCGATGCCGAAAACCAGCGCGACAACCAGGGCGCCGAGGGGGTTCCACCGCGCAAACACCACCACCGCAATGGCAATGAAACCACGGCCTGCAACCATGTCTTCGACAAAGCCGGCAAGCTGAGCCGTGGACAGGAAGGCGCCGCCCATGCCAGCCATCGCACCGCCGAACGTGGCGGTCGCCATGCGCACGCGATCCACGTTGATGCCGGCGCTGTCGGCCGCCTTCGGGCTTTCGCCGACAGCGCGTATGGCAAGGCCGAGACCCGTGCGCGCAAACACGAAAGCGATGAGGAGCGCCGACGCCACTGCGACATAGACAAGGACGTGATGGCTGAAAAGGAGCGGGCCGAGCACCGGCAGATCGGACAGCGGGCCCAGATCAACACGCTGAGAACCGGGCACCTGCGTCGGCGCGCCCTGGCCGAAGAACAGCCGGTAACCATAGCCGGAAAGGCCAAGCCCAAGAAGAATGAGGCCGATCCCAGCAACAATCTGGTCGACCTTCAGGCGCACTGCGAAGACGCCGTGAAGCCAGCCGAGCGCCGCACCGCCAAGTATTGCGCCGGCAAGCCCGCCCCAAGGCGAGCCGGTCGCCACCGCGCAGGCAACAGCGAGGAAGGCTCCCACCAGCATGATGCCTTCGATCCCCACATTGAGGACGCCGGCACGCTGGTTCACCAATTCACCGAGCGCGGCGAACAGGATCGGAATGGCGAACCTGATCCCGCTGGCAAACAGGCCGATGATGACCGCAAGATCCATCATGGGGCCGCCGCGCCCCCTTTGCGCTTGAGCAGCGTGGCTGCGAGGAAGCCCAGGATGATCGCAGCCTCGATGATGTGAACGAGGGGGAACGGTACGTCGGTGGATCGCGCCACGTTGGCCGAGCCGACGTAGAGCGCTGCAAAGGCGAAGGCGGCGATGGGCACGCGCAGGGGGTCGAGCCGCGCCAGAAGGGCAACGGCGATCCCAGTGATGCCGAAGCCGGGCGCGAACCCTTCCTGGATGCGCCCATGAAGTCCGGACACCTCCACAATGCCGGCAAGTCCCGCAAGACCACCGCTCAGCGCCATGACCGACACGGTTATCCAGCCAATGCGCACGCCGCCATAGCGGGCTGCCTCAACGTTTTGGCCGATCAGCGTGAGCGAGTAGCCGTATCGCAGACGCGCCACGATGAACCAGACCGCCAGCACGGCCGCCAGCGCAATGATGAGCCCGGCAGAAATGCGCGTGCCGTCGATGAGCGTTGGCAAACGCAGAGCCTCTTCAAGGCGGGCCGACTGCGGGAAGATGCCCATGGGCTCCTGCAAAGGGCCGCGCACAAGCCAACCAAGGAGCTCGATCGCCACGTAGTTGAGCATGATGGTGGCGATGATCTCGTTTGCCCCGAAACGCGCTTTCAGCACGCCCGCAAGTCCGCCCCAGACCGCGCCTCCCACAACGCCCGCCACCAAGAGCGCGGCAATGCCCAAGGGCACCGGCCAGCCTGCCAGCAGCGGCGCGCAGGCAACGGCAAGGGCAGTGCCGATCAAAAGCTGCCCATCGGCGCCGATGTTGAAGACGCCGGCGCGGAATGCGAGCGCCACCCCAAGGCCGATCAGGCACAGCGGGATGGCCCGCACGGCGGTGTCGGCAAGCCCGTTTGCGGTGAGGAGCGCGCTCTCCACCATGGTCCACAGGACCGTGAGCGGGTTTTCGCCGACGGCCAGCACAAGGCCCAAGAGGATCAAGGCGCCAACGATCAGAACGAGCGCTGCCGCGCGGGCTTCCGACCGGGCGGCCGGGGCTGCAGCGCTCATGCCGCCCGGCCCGTCAACCAGCCGCCGAGGCGCGCTTCGTCTGCCTCTGCCGCGGCGATGGGTCCGCGGGCAGTGCCGGCGGCAAATACCATGATGCGATCGGCAAGGCGCAGGGTCTCGCCAAGGTCGGCAGACACCAGGAGGACCGCTGCACCGCGGTCGCGCGCGGCAAGAAGATGGCCTTGGACGGCTGCAATGGTGCGCACATCCAACCCGCGCGACGGGTGGGCGGCCAGTACGATTCTCGGTGCACCTGAAAGCTCGCGGGCAAGCACCAGCTTTTGCTGGTTTCCGCCCGAGAGCCTGCCGATGGGCTGATCGGGCCCCTCGGTGCGGATTGCATAATCAACGATGGCCGTTTGCGTCTGTGCACGCGCCCTTGCGCGGTTAAGGATGGGTCCTCGGCCAAACCGCTCATCGGGGCGGCGGCTGATCATGAGGTTCTGAACCAGGGAGAGGGCTGCAGCGATGCCCTGGCGTCCGCGGTCGTCCGGGATGTGAACAACACCTGCCATGCGCAACGCACCCGGCGTCCAATGCGCGTGGTTGCGGCTGTCGAGGGTGCTGCGCGCGTCGCCCGCAGAAACGGTGATGTGGCCGGATGCAGGCAACGCAAGGCCCGCAAGGCACGCAACAAGCTCGGACTGACCGTTGCCGTCCACTCCGGCAATGGCGAAGATTTCCCCGGCATTAAGATTGAACGAGACGCCCTCCACAGCGGTCGACCCATTCGGCCGGTTGAGAGCCAAATCCCGAACCGACACGAGGGGCTCCCGGTTCGTGTCGCTGGACCTTGGGGCGGGCTCGACGCGTCGGTCGCCAAAGTCCGCCGAGACGGCGCGCGCGACCTTTGTCGCGTCTTCCGCATCGTCCTGGCCTGCAATGATCAGTGAGACGAGCCGCTCCTCGTCAAGCTCCGCGACGGGGCGATCCGCAACGAGATTGCCGGAATGGAGCACCGCCGCGCGGTCGCAGGCGCGGAAGACGTCGCCGAGTTTGTGGGTTACCAGGATAATGCCGATGCCCCGCTCGCGCAGCCTTGCAATGGTTTGGAACAGGCGGTCGGTATCTTCGGGGTTGAGGACGGCGGACGGCTCGTCCAGTACTAGAAGGCGAATGTCGCGGGAGAGCGCGCGCAAGATCTCCACCCGCTGCTGGCCGGCAACGTCCAGAGAACCGATCTGCGCGTCAGGATCGACCATCATGCCGAGTTCCGATGACAACTCCTCGACGCGGGCTCGGATGGCGCGCCGGTCCAAACCCGTTAGGCCCGAGTCGCCTAGCGCCAGCATTTCAGCGACCGTAAAGCTCGGCACCAGTGCGTAGTGCTGCTGCACCACGCCGATCCCTTCGGCGTGGGCCTCGCGCGGCGAGCCGAGTTCAAGAGGGCGCCCATCAAGACGCATGGAACCGCCGGTCGGCTGCGTCATGCCGCCGACCATGTTGACGACGGTGCTTTTTCCCGCGCCGTTCTCGCCCACGAGCGCCAGAACCTCGCCGGCGCGGACGGCCAGGCTAAGGGGCGCTACGGCGGTGACGTCGCCGTAGCGTTTGAACACCCCATCAAGTTCAAGTAGTGGCCGCAAAGGGTTAGTTGCCGACCGCCCCGGACCGAATGTCGGCAAGGACAGCGTCGATTGTTGCCTGGTCCTCTGCGGAAATCATTTCCGTGAACTTCCCGCGGAAGGGGGCAAGGCCGATACCGTTCTCTTCCAGGCCAAGCACGTAGGCCTGGGGCTCCATGGTGCCGTCGATGACCCGGCCGATGGCCTGGTCAAGGTTGACACCCATGTTGATGAGCGCCGTTGTCACGATGGTCTCAGGCGCAGCGTCGAAGCTGTCGAACGCGGTGCCGATGGCCATCACGCCGCTTTGCCCGGCGGCCTGGATGGTGCCCACCACGTTCTCGTTGCCTGTGGAGGTCACCACGTCGGCCCCCTGCTCGATGAGCGAGGTGGTGATTTCCGCACCCTTCGCGATGTCGGAGAACGAGCCGACATAGGCTGACAGCACGTTGACGTCGGGGTTCACGCGCTTTGCGCCCGCTTCGAACCCGGCGTTGTAATTCTCGATAGCCGGGACCGGGATGCCGCCGATGTGGCCCACGGTTCCAGTCTCTGACACCAGTGCAGCAACCGCGCCCGCGATGTAGCCCGCGTGGCCCCATTCATTGTCGAACGAGGCGACGTTGGGTGCGGCCGACACCTGTGCAGTGTTCACGATGAACCAGGTGTCCGGATAGTCCGCGTGGATTTCCATGACCGGCTCAGCAAACTGGAAGCCATGGCCGATCACCACATCGAAACCGTCGCGCGCATAGCCGGTCAGCGCCTCGGTGATCTGCGCGAAATCCGTGTTTTCACGGATCGATACTTCAATGTCGTACTTCTCCTTCGCTGCCTCGATCCCCTGATGTGCGGCGGAGTTGAACGTGCCGTCGGTGATGGAGCCCGGAAGCACCAACGCGACCCGCAATGTGTCGGCAACGCCGGCTGTGGGCGGTAGTGCAAACGCGAATGCCACGCCGATGGCGCAAAGGGTGTTTTTCATGTCGCTCTCCTCGTCATCCGGTGGGGGCAGCGGTGAGCCGCCCGAGGATCTCGTCTACGGTCATCACATCGCCGAACTGCTGGATGATGGTCTCCAGCGTCGCGCGGTGTTCGTCGTCGGACAGTGCGGCGGTGCCGTCAGCCACCATCACCACGCTAAAATCCATCATCATGGCGTCCCGCGCTGTGGACTCGCAGCACACGTTGGTTTTCGTGCCGGTGATGAGCAGCGTGTCGATGCCGCGGCTCCGAAGCACGCGCTCAAGGCTGGACGATCCCGGGATCAGCGCGCTGTAGCGGTTCTTGAAAATGCGGATGTCGGCGGGGGCAACGTGAAGCTCTTCCCAGATCCTTTGTCCCGAGCCTGCCGGGGAAAGGCTCTCGATGGTGCGGGTGCGCACGTCATCGGCTACGAAGTTGTCGAAGAAGCCGCGCCAGTCGCTCCCGGTGTGCGAGCCTTCGTTGGCGTGGGTGACCCAGATGACCTGGCCACCGGCCGCCCGGATGCCCTCGTTGAGCCGGTTGATGGCGGGGACAATGCCGCGGGACAGCGGCACCTCCGCCGGTGCGCCGGGCGCGCAGAAGGTGTGCTGCATGTCAATGTTGATCGTTGCCGTCCGCGCCGGATCAAAGCGCTCGAACAGGTGAACCCGGCCGCGGCGTGCCATCACCCGGTCAATGATTTCCTGACGTATTTCAACGTGATGCATCGCTGACTCCCCGTTGTTGCGTCAGAAGCTGAGACCGTCTGAAAACACCAGGACGACCCTGGTCTGGCCGTCGGCCATGTTTTGCCATCGGTGCGGAATGTCTGAGCGGAAATGGATCGTGTCGCCCTCGCCAAGCACATAGGACCCCTCGCCGATCTGGTAGCGGATGCTCCCTTCCAGAACGTGGCAGACTTCCTCGCCCGGGTGCGTCATGGCTTCCTCGCCCGACCTCGCGCCGCGACCCATGACGCACACACGCGCTTCCAAGAGCCCCGGCTCGAAATTGCCGTGAATGTCCTGCAGGGTGAGCGACATCTCGGGCAGATAAAGCTCCGCCCGCTCGCCAGTGCGCACCAGCGTAAAATCCGCTGCCCGCCGGGCGTCGCGATCCACCAGGAAACCAAGGTTCTCGCCAAGCGCGCTCGCAAGGTTGATGGCGTGCACCAGGCTGGGCGCCATCTGAAGGTTCTCGATCTTGGAGATTGTCGAGGGCGGAACCCCCGACGCCTCGGAAAGGCGGCCGAGGCTCCACCCACGCGCTTTGCGCAACCGCCGCAAGGTTTCGCCCAAATCGGCGAGCCTGTCCGTGGCAGGCGCTGCGGCACTTCCGGTCTGGGTAGTTGGCGCGTGGGTCTTCATGGGCTGCCGGGTCACCCATCGTCGCTCAGCCGGTCGACCAGAACAGGGTCTTTCGAAGTGGCGGTCTCAGTATCCAGAAGCGTCGCGCAGGATGGACAGATGAACTGGCGCAAAACGACCCCGTCATGGCCTGTGTCCCAGGCCTTGCCGCCGGCCTCCGCAAGCGGTGTCTCCCGCCGCACAACCAGCTCTTTCCAAGGTTTGGACGACGGACCCAACGCTTCGGAGCAGACGACGCAGATGGTCTGGTTGCCGCGGATGCCAATGTGCGGCGTGATAAAGCGAAACGCGCTCATTCCGCCGCCTCAGCCGACAGGCGTTCGGCGCGAATACCGTCCCGGCGCTGAAGCGTTGCCGCCTGATCCACCGCGTTGTCTTGGTTGAGCGCGACACCATAGATGCGTTCGGCACTTTCGCGGCTGACAAGGCCGGCAACCACATCGCGGGCCACCGCGTCCGGCTCACGGTCGATGGGATCGCCGTAACCGCCGCCGCCATTCCAGCGCACATAAAGCGCATCGCGCCCTTTGAGCGGGTAGACGCCCCAGCTCACCGGCTGGTGCGTCCCGGGAATGCTCCCCAGACCGTCGGCCGCGACCACAGGTGCGTTCGCGCCGTCATCAGGCGCCTTCACCCAGACGTAGGAGTTCGGTGCACCGGGCCAGCCGCCCGCCAGCCCTTCGGACATGGGATGGCGCGTGCCTTTCCCGGAAATCACGTAGTCGATCCCGCCATCGGGCGCACCGTGGGCCACCACCGCCATCTCGCCGCCTGTGCCGCCGCGGTAGCGGCCCGGTCCGCCGCTGTCCTTTGCGCGCCGGCGGAAGAGGTAGCGTATGGGGAACGCGCCTTCGATGGTCTCCACATTCGCCATCCGGCTGATGGGGTTGGGAATCTCACCGCCGATCTCCACGCCATCGGCAAAGGTCCTCGCCCCGCCGGAACCGGCGAAAGTCTCCGTCAGAATGCCGATGGAGTAGCCGCCCTTTTGGTTGCGGCCGAACTTGAAGATCGCGAAGTGGTTCGCGTGCCAGACCGCGGTCGCCTCATCGCGGTACTTCTCGCTCGCCGCCAGCATCTTGCCGATGGTCGTGCACGCTGCATTATTGACCGACTGGATGGCACCCACGGTGGCAACAGACACCGGCGCAGGGCGCGTGCAGTTCACAATGGTGCCTTCAGGCGCAATCATCTCAACCGGCCTGATCACCCCTTCATTCCACGTGATGTCGTAGCAAAGGAGCGGGAAGAGCGGCGCGAAAAGGCCGCCCAGAGACGCCCACTTGGTGCAGTTGATGGAGTAGGCGCTCTGCGGATCGGACCCTGAGAAGTCGAAGATCAGCCGGTCGTCTTGCTTCTTCATCGTCAGGCAAACGCGGGCGGTCTCGCCATTCACATCAAGGTATTGCCGCGACTGCCATTCGCCGTTCGGCAGTTCGCGC
>JBCDFB010000079.1:0-9851 GCA_039178655.1 Pseudomonadota bacterium
CGCAGCCCACACCGTGACGGCTGACGAGCCTCAGCTCCGAGGCCTGCTCAAAGTCCGTCTGTGGGAGGTGCCTGCCGCGCAGGATGAGCATATGCGCCTTGGCCATCTCGGCTGAGATTGCGGCATCGGTCGGCTCAGGCAGATGGATGAGGTCCACCGCGTCGTGCCCGCGCAAAATGGCAAGGCCATCCTCGTGGATGGGGTCCAGCGCAAGGACGCGGAAGCGGCTCACGATGCCCCTTTCGCCGCGCTGATCGCCGCTTGGGAGAAGAAGTCCTGGATCGGCTTGTGCTCACTGGCGACGGCGACCATCGACACGCCCTTTGCAAGAAAGCCGGCCACCTGGTCCATGGATGGGGCGAAGGTGGAGACCGCCACGGGACGATCCGCGCACGCCGCAACCACCTTTTTCACCGCATCGTCGACGATTTTTGCAGAAAGGTCATTCACACCGTAGGCGACGGCAAGGTCCGCCCGGCCGACAAAGCAGGAGGCGATGCCCTCCACCGCGGCAATCTCGTCGACCGCGTCAACGCCTTCAGGGTCCTCGATCTGTAGAATGACTGCGGTCTTCGTCGCGTTTTCGATGTGCGTCGCCATGGGCACACGCCCATACTGGCCGGCCCTGTTGGTTGCTGAATAGCCCCGCCCACCTGCACCGTAGCGCGCAGCCTTCACGATCTCCCTCGCGTACTGTGCGCTCGTTACGTGGGGGACGAGGAAGCCGTCTGCACCCATGTCCAGAATGCGCAAGATGTCAGCCGGCGTGCCCACCGTGAGGCGCACGAGACAGGGAATTCCCACCGCGCGCCCTGCGAGGATCGAAGCGTCGAGCGCGGCGATATCGAAAGGCGCGTGCTCGGCGTCCAGGATCACGTAGTCCAGACCCGAGCCGCCCAAAACCTCCACGATCATGGGGTGGGGGGTTTTGAGAAAAGTCCCGACCAGGGGCTCGCGGGCGCGGATGCGTTCAGTGAGCATGAAATGCCTTCACATCAGGAGATCGTTTTGGCTGACGCCGAGGGAAAGCTCAGCGGCAACGTCAACCACCGCGTCGAGGAGGCGCGGGGAAAGGGGCAGCCCCTCCACCAGACGCAACGCCCTGGTTTGCCGTTCCACGTCGCCGGGGATCCGAACTTGGTCGACCCCCTTCGCCGGGCGCGCGTTGCGGACATTTTCAATGTAGGCCCCCACCTCCGCGCCGAAGATCGCCGTATCGTCGAGCTTTGCGGGGTCGATGAAGATGGCGAGCCAGCCGTTTCCGAAGGGATGCTCGCCGACATTGGTCCCGTTACCGGTGAGTGCGCCGGCCAGAAGATCGCACGCAAGGGCAAGGCCTGAACCCTTGTGCTCGCCCATTGTGCGCAATGCGCCGAGGCCCGCGCGGGGGTTGGGCAGCGCACTGGCGGCCGTCGCACCGTAAAGAGCGGCCGGATCGCCGGTAAAGTCGCCGTCGGCGGACACCATCGCATCGGCTGGGAGCGGTTTGCCGCCGGAGGCCGCCACCAGAGCCTTGCCCTCAGCGACGTAGGATGTGGCGAAGTCCAAAATAAACGGGTCGCTGTCGGCAGCCGGGACGCCCACTGCGATGGGATTGGTGCTCATGGTGCGCTGGGCGGCGCCGTAGGGCGCGACAATTTCAGAATTCACCACATTGCAGAACTGGATGCTCGCAAGGCCCTCTTCGGCAGCCATTTCGGCGTAATGGCCCAGGCGCCCGATATGGCCCGCCCGTCGCAGGGAGACGATGGCGAGGCCATGCGCCTTCGCGCGCTCGATGCCAACGAGCGTCGCTTCGCGGCACAGATATTGGCCGATGCCCTGCTGCCCGTCGAACTGTACGAGCGTGGGGGTGTCCAGGACCGGGCGAAGCGGCATACCTGGTTTGAATGTGCCGTCGCGCATCCAACCGTGGTAACGCGTGATGCGCACGATGCCGTGGCTGTCATGTCCGGAAAGGTTGGCGCCGATCAGGTGTTCTGCAGTTGCCCGCGCTTCTGCATCATTGCAGCCGCCACCCTTCATGATGGCGAACATCAGGTCTTCCATGGCGCGGGGCTTCACCCGCACCGTCCCCATCACGTCGGTCATCTAAAACGCCCTCACAAGACCCAGCGTGAGGAAAGGGAGCGTAATCACGGCTGTCAGCCCGATCAGTTGGAGGACGACGAAAGGCAGTGCGCCAAGGTAAACCGTGCGGATGGGCACATCCGGCGGCGCCACCCCTTTGACGTAGAAGAGGGAGAAGCCGAAGGGCGGTGTCATAAAGCTCGTCTGAAGGTTCACCGCCACCGCGATCGCGAACCAGATAAGTGTCTCGCTGGATGAAAAGCCCTGGCCGAAGTCAAGCTCCAGGATGATGGGGACAAAGAGCGGCAAGACGAGGAAGGTGATTTCGATCCACTCCAGAAAGCAGCCCAGGATGAAGAGTATTACCATAAACAGGACGAGGATGCCGTAGGGCCCAAGACCGGTTCCCGTGACCGCATCCCGGATCATGTCGTCCCCGCCAAGCGCCTTAAAAACCCCAGAAAACACCGTGGCGCCGATCAGGACGAACAGGATCATCGCCGTCACGCGGCCGGTTTCCAGCACCACCTCGCGCACCGCTTTGAAGGTGAGCTGGCGTGAGATCAGCGCGAGGAGAACGGCGCCGGCGGCCCCCAACGCAGCCGCCTCTGTCGGCGTTGCGATCCCCGCCAAAATGGAGCCCAGAACCACGACGATGAGCGCCAGAGGGCCGATGAGGTCACGCACCACTTCCAAGAAGGCGCGCCACCCCTCCGGCGCATCCTCACGCACGACAGCGGGTGCCCAGTCAGGCTTCAGCATGGCAAGGCCGAACACATAGATGATGTAAAGCCCGCCAAGCAAAAGACCGGGGAGGAACGCGGCCTTGAAGAGGTCTCCCACCGAGACCTGCAGCATTGAGCCCAGCACCACAAGCATGATGGAGGGCGGGATCAAAATACCGAGGGTTCCCGAGGCGGCGACCACTCCCGTGGCAAGCTGAGGGTTGTAACGCTCACGCAGCATCACCGGGAGCGCCAGAACACCCAGCATTACTACAGACGCGCCAACAATCCCCGTGGAGGCCGCCAGGACGATGCCCAAAAACGCCACCGCGACGGCAAGGCCGCCCCGTTTGGAGCCGAGAAGCCGCTCCAGCGAGTAAAGGAGGTTTGCCGCAATGCCTGATCGGTCAAGCATTAGTCCCATGAAGACGAACAGGGGGATCGCGAGCAGCAGCCAGTTCGACATAATGCCGATGATCCGCGACACGGCGAGCTGCAGTGTGAAGATCGGCACGTCGCCGATGTAGAGGAAGATTACCCCGATCCCGCCAAGCACCAGCGCCACCGGGTAGCCTGAGAAGATGCCGACGATGAGGCTGAGGCCCATGAGGATGGGCAGGAGATTACCCTCCAACGGTATGCTCCCTCATGGTCTTGGGTGCAGGCGGCTCAGGCGCGCCCAGAAGCGTCAAGATGTTTCGCACAATTCGCGTGACGCCGAGGGTGGCGAGGAGCGCAAAGCCGATGGGGACGAAGGTTTTGACAACCCAGCGGTGGGTCAGCCCGTCTTCGTTGGAGCGCTCGCCGGTCCGGTAAGACAGCTCAACCAGCGGAAACGATCGATCGATCAAGATGATGCAGAGCGGCAGCAGCAATATGAGATCGCCCAAGATATCCACCACCCGCGCCACGGTGGGTGAGAATTTGGACGACAGGACGTCGACCCGCACGTGTCTGTTCTCGTGCAGGGCGTAGGCTCCGGTGAGCATCAAGAGCACGCCGAAGAGATGCCACTGCATCTCCAGGAGGCTGTTAAGCGTCAGCCCGCCGCCCAAAATGAAGACCTCGCCGTCCCAGTCCGCCACCTGGTTGATGCGCACGACGCCGGCGAGGATGGAGATGAGGACAAGGATGATGATCGGGATGATCAGCCAGCTTGCCATCTTGCCGACGAAGGCGGTGGCAGCCGCAATGGCGTCGAGGACTGACGCTGCGCGCGCAAAGCGCTGAGGGGAGGCTGACATGGCGCTAAGTGCCGAAAGGGGCGCCGTGGAAACCCGCGGCGCCCGGCAGTTGCGTCAGTTGGTGTCTGCCGGCATCGCCTGAAGCTCATTCCAAGGAATGTAGCGTGCCTTGTGCGCCTCAAGGCTCTCGTAAGCCTTGTTGATGAGCGGATGGCGCTCGCGGTTTTCGGCAAGCACTTCCTGCCAGACGCCGTGGATCTCGCTCACCATCTCATCGGGGAAGCGCTTCACCTCAAAGTCGCCGTCAGCCTTCATGCGCTCAAGCGCATCGATCTGAAGGGGCACGGTTTCCGCCATGGTGCGCTGCACCGTTGCGCGGCAAGCAAGCTTCACCTGCTCTTTCTGTGTGTCGGACAGCTCGTTCCATGCATCCTTGTGAATGATCAGCGAGTTCCATGCCGTCGACTGATGCCAGCCGGGGAAGTAGTAATACTGAGCAAGGTTGTAGAACTTGAACGCCTCGTCGAGGAGCGGCGATGCAAATTCTGTTGCGTCGATCCGCCCGCGTTCGAAGGCAAGGTAGATTTCGCTGCCCGGCAGAGCGGTGACTGAAGCGCCAAGTCTGGCCAGAACTTCACCGCCCCAACCGGACATACGGATGCGCAGACCGTCATAGTCGGCGGGCGTGTTCATTTCCTTGTTGAAGTAACCACCAGACTCCTGGGGCTGCGCGGCGCAGGGGAAAATCTGGACGTTGAGCGGATCAAAGCCCTCCTGGAGGATTTCCAGTCCGCCGCCTTCCCAAATCCAGGACGAAAGTACCTCGGTGGGCGGACCGAACGGGAAGCCCGCAAAGAGCTTGCCCACCGGCACGGTTCCGCCGAAGAAGCCCGTCCAGGTGAACGCTGCGGGAAGTGCGCCGGTGGACACCGCGTTGAGGATTTCCGGGACCGGCACCAGTTCGCCATCTTCATGGAATTCAAGGTTCACGGTGCCGCCGGTCACGGTGCGGATATCGTCCGTCAAACGCTCCGCCATCATGCCGAGGTAGGAGTTGCGCGACATGTTGGTGGCCATGTCCCACTCCACGCTGACGGGGTCGTTTGCCGTGGCGGGGGTTGCTGCCACAACGGCGAACGCTGCCGTGGCAAGCAATGTGTTTTTGAAGGTCCGTGCAATGCCCATGGTCAATCCTCCCTTTGAGGTTTTGGGGGCGCGGCTGTGAGCGCCGCTTACCGTGGGGATCGCAAATTTTGCATTTGCATGCAACACGGAATGCAAAATTTAAATTGACAGATGATTAGGCGGCCTGCGCCGTCGCCAGCCGCGCCGAGCTGCGCACGATGAGCCGGCCAGCCACCTTTATGGTCCGCGGCGGCGCGGCCGCATCGTCCAGGTATCTGTCGAGCAGCGCGATGGACTCCCGCACCATCTGGTTGCGGCGTTGGCGCACCGTGGTGAGGTGAAAGGACGGCCAGGACGCCATGGGAATATCGTCAAACCCCACCACGGACACATCGCCCGGGATGCTGAGCCCAAGGTCGAAGCGCAAACCATCCATGACACCCAGTGCGCTGATGTCGTTGGCTGCAAAGATGGCGTCTGGCCGGCCGCCGGACGCCATCAGTCGCCCCGCCGCTTCGCGACCCCCATGGTAGGTATACTCGCTAAATTCCTGCCGCGGTGGGGCAATGCCGTGCTCCGCCAGACGGTCTGAAAACCCCTGCCGCCTCTCCGAGTTGGTCGACGAACCCTCAAGCCCGTTGACGAATGCAATGCGGCTGTGGCCGGCCTGGGCGAGCACATCCGCCAAGATTTGCCCGCCCCCGTAATTGTCCGTCTGGACTGACGTTGCGGCAGCGCCCTGCACGTCTCGGTTGAACAGGATGACAGGCACGCTCGCAGCGCTGCAAGCCGCAATGGCGCTTGAATGAAGTCCCGAAGACGCGATGATCAGCGCATCAACACCGGAGCGCAACAACTGGCGCACGTGCTCATCGCTGGAAAAAAGGTTCGCCGATGATCTACAGAGAGCGCGCAGCCCACGGTCGTGCAGCTGGTCAAGAAACAGGGTGAGGACTGTGTGATAAAACGGGTTGTCCAAATCCCCCATCACCAGCCCGACGGTTTTGGCGCCGCGATCTGCCGGTGAGTGCATGGCTGACACCGCATCGCCGACGCGATAGCCGAGCTCTCGCGCGGCCTGAAGGATCCGCGCCCGGGTCTCAGCATCGACGGGGGATGACGGGTCAAAGCTGCGGCTGACCGTGGCGCGAGATACGCTCGCAAGCTCGGCCACGTCCGCTGCGGTGGGGCCCGCTGCCGGACCGCGCCTGCGCACTTTGTTCGGGGGGGTGTCGCCCACTACGCATACTCCTCGGGCACAAGATGCGCTTCAATTGCAAATTTTGCAAAAGGTTTCATGGGCGAGCAACACGCGGTGTCAGCCTTTGGCGAGTATGATCTGTTTCCAGATGGCCGTCTCGTCGAACAGCACCCACTCTCGTCGCAGACCCCGCGGGCCGAATTCCGCATGGCCCATGCCCATTATGTGCACGCGGGCGTGGCTCGGCGGTCCGAAGGCACCCCAGCCGTCGTGCAGGCCATCCAAGGACCACCGCAAGGCGGCCCTGGGCGGCATCAGCGGATCGTCGCGCCCGATCTGATGGTGGATGGTAAAAGTGGCGCTCGGGAATGAGGCCCTAAGGCCCACCCAGAAACGGTCCGCTTCCCCGTGAGAAAACGCCGACACGCCGCCCGGATACTCCAGCTGGCAGGCCCGGTCGTAGGCTTTCGCGATGACGCCAAGGTCTGCACCCATGATGCGTGTTGCAATGTCGGCGTAGGCCGCACCCCATTCGTTGTCATTACCCCGCCCGCGGTAGGGGCCGGGCCGGTCATCCTCCGGCACGAAAGGCTTTGTGCACCGATCCGGCCCACCCTCCCGCTCAATGAGCGCGCGGGCAAACGCTTCGGGCGTGTGGCCGAGTTGGCGCACGATGGCCCCCTGGTCGCGCACGATCCACTCGTCGTCGATCCGGTTCGCCTTGGCATGACAGTCGGCAATGATGCGGTAGCGCAGCTGCTTGCCCGTCGCCTTGCCATAAACGCCGTCGCCGAGATGGGTGGCGGTGGACAGAAGCCTGTGGGACGACAGCATGCCCTCGTCCGGCGTGCCGGACCAGATCACGTCCTCCCCCAGCAGCGTCCGGTCCGGAAACTCGGCAAGCGTTGCAAGCGTCGCCGCGATGACGTTGCCGTTGCCCGCCACAATGCCGGCAGGCGCACGAACCATGATGTCGGAAGAATAGTAGTCGTGCAGCGAATGGACGCCGCGATCCTCCCAGATCTCTTTGGTGATGCCGATGATGAAGTCCGGCAGCTCTGAGAAACGCGGATCAAAGCCTTCCATGGAAAACCCCTATTCGGCGGTCCAGCCGCCGTCGATCATCAGCGCCGTGCCGGTGACAAGGGCGGACGCATCGGATGCCAGATAGACGACCGCGCCCATCATGTCCTCCACCTCGCCGACCCTGCCCAGCTTGATTTTCTCAATCAACCAGCGCGAGCGCTCAGGATCATCGAATGTGGGTGCCGTCAAAGGCGTGCGCACAAAGGTGGGGCAGATGGTGTTCACACGGATGCCCAGCGGTCCCCACTCGATGGCCATGGCTTTGGTGAAGCCTTCAACGGCGTGCTTGGTGGCGCAGTAGACCGTGCGATCGGGGCCGCCCACATGCCCCATCTGGCTTGATACGTTGATGAGCGAGCCAGGCTTGCCGGCCTTGTGCAGACCCTTTGCCACAGCAACGGTCAGAAAATAGGCGCCCCTGATGTTAAGATTTGCCACCTCGTCAAACCGTCCAAGGTCCATCTCCAGGGAAGGACCGTGGCGGGCGACCCCGGCACTATTGACCAGCACGTCATAGGGGCCATCCATGGCGACCGCATCCATGGTTGCCGCCACGTCTGCCACGTCGAGGGGGAGCTCCCTTGCAGTGAGCCCCCGCTCCTCACAGGCTGCCGCCACCTCTGCGATGGTACCCGCGCTTCGGGCGGCCAGTGTGACTTCCGCGCCCGCCTCTGCAAGTGCGGTGGCGCAGGAAAGCCCGATTCCGGAGGTCGCACCGGTCACCAACGCGCGCTTGCCGGCGAGTGAGAAGGATGGCGTGCGCGGCAACGAGATCATCCGGCCGGGTCCTCAGGGAGTGAAACCCTTGTCATGGCGCGGGTCTTGGTCATCTCGGCAAGTCTTGCAAACACGTCCACGCCGATCTGCCGGTACATATCCAAAAGGTCCACAAGCACCCAATTCTCGCGGATACGCCCGTTCTCGATGCGCCAGAAGTCGAGCGAGCGCATGGTGATGCGCTTGTCGACTGGCGCAATGCCGAGCCAGCCGTCGGCGTTGATCGTCTGGATCATGTTTGGCCACCCGGTGACCGCCACATAGGGTCCGTCGGCGAAGAAGTGATACGTGATCTCGTCCACATACTGGCCGCGGTCGGGCATGCCGTTCAGAAACGGAATCTGGTGGACGTGGCGGAACCCTTTGATTTGCCGGCAAGTGCCGATGCCCGCGGGGCCGTACCAGCTCATGCGGGGGTGCCAGAATCGCGGCATGTTCATGGCCTGCGCCGGCTCGCGCGGGTGCCGCTTCATGGCCTCCAGCATGGCAACCACAATGTCCCGTGCGCGATGGGATGAGGCAGGGTCGTAGGGCCCGGCGACGATCCCATCGCCGCTGGCAGGCGCAGGAACGCGCCATTCCCGTCCAAGGCTCGGCGCCATCGGCCAAGCGCCGGCCTGCATCATCAGCTCCGGCAAATCCCAGATGGCCTGGACCTCAACGATCCGCTCGTCCTCGAAGCGGAAGAACTCGTGGTAGCGCATGGCGGCAGGCTGTCCGCTCGGCGGGATCCCCAGAAACGGCGCTTCGAATGTCCCCACATAGTGACCGCCGCACCCCACCCACTGGCTGCCATCTTCATCAGCCCCTGCCATGACGATGAAGTCCGCCCGCTCAAGGTCCGGCATGGCGTCCGCAAGGGGCGCGTAGGCAGCTTCGAAAAAGGCGCCTGGCCCTTCAACCGTGCCGAACGGATGGCAAAGCCGCACCGGCGTATCGGCAAGCATGAGATCGCCAAGGGCGGCGCGGACGGATTTGGCGGAAAAGTCGTAAAGGGCAGCGCGCAGTGGCGCGATCAGGGCCTTGTTGCGGTTCTGAACGTCCATGGATCAATCGGGCGTGGGGGGCGTGGTCTCACCGCGGTCATAACGCTCCCACCCCTTTCCGCCAAACACATCGCGTCCAAGCTGGGCAAGGACACCGGGGAAATCCACCATCACGTAGTTGTCGACGATTTTGCCGTCCACGATCTTCCAAAAGTCCATGTAGCGGATCGTGACGCGCTTGCCCGTGGGCGCGATGCCGAAAAACTCGCCGGCATGGGTTGCTTCCTGCCGGCCAAATGCGGCGCACCACTCGCCCATGGCAATGCGTGCCTCGTCGATGCACACCTTGTCCTTGAAGGCAGCCTGAAAGGGTTTTTGCCAGTTGTCCTGAAACTCCCGCAGCCCGTTTTTGGTGCCGCAGCCAAAGTTGCCGTGCCACACAAAGCTCTCGGCAAAAAACTCGCCAATATCACCGATCCTGTGGTCGTTCAGTCCGTCCACCATGGCCTCCAGAACGTCCATGGTCTCGCCGGTCTTGGAAAGATCAGTGTCTTTGGTGAGTTCCGCCTGCGCGGGCCGCATCCCTTTCATTGTCCACCCGTCCTTTTTCTTCACGTTCTTTTGGTGAGACCGCAGCTGCGACGTTCTTCCGGCCGACGTTCTTTCGGAGCCGACACTTTCAGAAGCTCGCGCAGCG
>JBCDFB010000080.1:0-9845 GCA_039178655.1 Pseudomonadota bacterium
CCCAGGTCCTGGAAGACAACCTGGAACTCTTCGCCATTTGCGAGACCTGGGACAACGGCAAAGCGATACGAGAAACCCGGGCGGCTGACATCCCACTCGCCATTGACCACTTCCGCTATTTCGCCAGCGTCATCCGCGCCCAGGAAGGGTCGATGTCGCAGATCGACAACGACACCGTCGCCTACCACTTCCAGGAGCCGCTTGGGGTCGTTGGACAGATCATCCCATGGAACTTCCCGCTCCTCATGGCAACGTGGAAGCTCGCTCCGGCCCTTGCGGCCGGCAACTGCGTGGTCTTGAAGCCCGCTGAGCAGACGCCGGCCACGGTGATGGTGTTTGCCGAACTCATCGGCTCGCTTCTGCCGCCGGGCGTTCTCAACATTGTCAACGGTTTCGGCCTTGAGGCGGGCAAGCCGCTCGCACAGTCCGACCGCATTGCGAAGATTGCATTCACCGGCGAGACCACAACCGGCCGCCTGATCATGCAGTACGCGTCACAGAACATCATTCCGGTGACGCTGGAGCTTGGCGGCAAAAGCCCGAACATCTTCTTCGATGATGTGACTGCGGAAGACGACGCCTTCTTCGATAAGGCGGTTGAAGGCTTTGTGATGTTTGCGCTCAACCAGGGGGAAGTCTGCACCTGCCCCAGCCGCGCGCTGATCCATGAGAAGATCTACGACCGCTTCATGGAGAAGGCGCTGGAGCGCACCAAAGCCATTGTGCAGGCGGACCCGCGTGATGGGGACACCATGCTGGGCGCGCAGGCTTCGTCGGAGCAGAAGGAGAAGATTCTCTCCTACTTCGATATTGGCCGCCAAGAGGGTGCCAAGATCCTAGTGTGCGGCGAAGAGGCACAACTGTCGGGTGACCTTGCGGGCGGCTACTACATCAAGCCAACCATCTTTGAAGGTCACAACAAGATGCGGATCTTCCAGGAGGAGATTTTCGGTCCGGTCGTTTCGGTGACGACCTTCAAGGACGACGTTGAGGCGTTGGAAATTGCCAAAGATAAGCTTTACGGGCTTGGCGCGGGCGTTTGGTCGCGCGATGCCAACCGCATCAACCGCTTTGGCCGCGCGATCGAGGCAGGCCGCGTTTGGGTGAATTGCTACCACCTTTACCCGGCGCACGCAGCGTTCGGCGGGTACAAACATTCAGGCATAGGGCGCGAAAACCATCACATGATGCTGAACCATTATCAGCAGACGAAGAACATGCTGGTGAGCTACGACCCCAACAAACTTGGCTTTTTCTGATCATGGGCCCTGGCGGTGCCCGCACCGCCAGCCAATCATCCGGTCCGGCAGACCTGCCGGACCGCCTTCCTCGGCAGGGGCGCCATCCGGCGTTCCACAGGAGGACCCGCCGCGGACCTTTTGGAGCGCGGCGATTAGGGGAGGACAACAATGGACGAAGGTATCGACATCTCATGCGTCACCGACGCGGAGGCGGTACCGGGGACGGACCGCCTGGCGCGCGTCACCGCCACCGAAGCGGCCCGCGGGCTGATCGCAGAAATCAAAGCCCGGTACGGCGAGATCATGTTCCACCAGTCCGGCGGTTGCTGCGACGGGTCGTCACCCATGTGCTATCCGAAGGGCGAATTCCAGGTGGGGCCGGCGGACGTTCGGCTTGGCAACATTGACGGGGCCGATGTGTTCATTTCGGGCCCGCAATTCGCGGCCTGGCAGCATACCCAATTGATTCTTGATGTGGTTCCAGGTCGCGGCGGCATGTTCAGCCTGGACAACGGGACTGAGCGCCGTTTCCTGGTGCGCAGCAGGCTGTTCACCGAGGACGAGCGCGCCAAACTGTCCGATCCCAATCGGGCTGAGGCGACGACCCACCGCGCCGATTAAGACAGAGCCCGATCCCGGCGACATTGACGGAACCGCGCGCGGCGGCGCCGACTCAAGGGAGGCATGGCTTAGACGTCCAAGAGGTGAGGCCTGCGCATCGTGCGTCCCCCTCGGCCATAACCTATGCCGGCTCCCGGATGCGAACCGAGGTTCTTTTGTCAGCGTCCAGGGACGAGGCCGCGCGCAGGGCCGCCTCGGCCTCGCTCATGTAGCCGCGTACGATGGGAAGCGTGTTGACGCTGCGGACCATCTGGATCTGGAACACCATCATGTGGCCGGCACGAAATGCCGCCTCTGATCCTGCCAGATAGAACTCCCACATCCGGCAAAACCGCTCGTCCATCAACTCCGCCGCCGCCTGCCAGTTGGCAATGAACCGCTCACGCCAATGGCGCAATGTTTCAGCATAATGTAGCCGCAGGATCTCCACGTCCGAAACGATGAAACCGTGCCGCTCGAGCGCTGGAAACACCTCAGAGAGGCTTGGGATGTATCCGCCCGGAAAGATGTACTTGGAGATGAAAGGGTTAGTGGCACCGGGTGGGCCAGTCCGGCCGATGGAATGCAGCACCATCACCCCGTCGGGGTCGAGAAGCCGGCGGCAGGTGCCGAAGAACCGGTCATAGTGGCCAACGCCAACGTGCTCGAACATGCCGACCGACACGATCCGATCAAAGGTGCCCGCCATTTTGCGATAGTCGCGCAGCTCAAAGCGTGGCGGGTTCGGAAGCCCACTGGATCGCGCCCGATCCTTGGCGCGGGCGAGTTGTTCGTCCGACAACGTGATGCCGCGGACATCCGCCCCGGTCTGTTGCGCCAGATAAAGGCCGAGCCCGCCCCAGCCGCAGCCGATGTCCAGCACGCGCTGGCCGGGTGAAAGGGACAGCTTTGCGGCAAGGTGCCTTTTCTTCGCGAGCTGGGCCTCCTCAAGGCTCGCGCCGTCGTGTTCGAAGTAGGCGCACGAATACTGCCAGTCCGGATCGAGGAAGAGGCGGTAAAGGTCGTCGCCGATATCGTAGTGCGCTTTGACGTTGCGGCGGGCAATGGATGGTGGGTTGAATTGCGCAAGCCGGCGCCCGGCGAGGCGACCGATCCGTTTCAGCGCTGCCGGCCAATGGGGAGCATCGTAGCCTTCGCACTGGACGACCAGCATCAGAAGGTCGGCGATGGTTCCGGTTTCCATGCGGATCCGCCCGTCCATGTACGCTTCTCCAAGCGCAAGTTCGGGATTGCGCAAGAGCTCGTCCGACACTCTTTCGTCGAGCAACTGCATGACGATGAGGGGACCGGTACCGTCGCCGAAGGCCTGAATCGAGCAATCTGGGCCGATGACCTTCAAATGGCCTTGCCTCAGTATCCGGCGTAAGTAGGCGGAAAAGATCCTGTTCATGGGCTAACCCGTGATCGATGATGCGACCGTTCAACGCTGTTGGCGCCTGATCCACGTCCGGAAGCGTCGTGAGAAGTCGGATGCAGGCGTGGCGATTTGTCAAGTTGCAACGCCAGCGTGGCCAAAAATGGCCAGCTCGGCGGTCGACTGACGCCAGCGAGAGCCGCCGTATCGGTCGGGACCTACGAGCGGCAGGGCGGCGATAACGTCAGAGCATTCGTTCTTGTCGCTGAGCGACGATTAGCTCAGTTCTGATGACATCCGCCACGAGGAATGAATGGAATTACTTGCCGCCCGTGCGCTGTTTATTGCTTGGCGCTGGCGGCCATTGCGTCGGCGGCGTTGGCGTTGCCTTTCATAACCACAGCCCTTGCCGGGAATGGGAGCGAGACCTGTTCCCGTTCCATGGTGAGTTTGGCGTCCTGCGTAATGCCGCGCTTGACTGTCCAGAAATCAATGCTGGGCACAAACACGCGGAGAGTAAGCTTGCACCTCAACGTGCGTGTGCCGGCCATGGGTCAGTCGTGTTCCGCTCGGAAAGGGTCTGTGGCTTTACCGGTCATCAGCCACCATTCTTTCTCCGTTGGGCGGGGGGTTGCGCTTTATTGTTCGGTGGGCGCTCCTGTTTCCGACCCCATCCCTCTGCGGAAGGTTTCGGGAAGAGTGATGACCGCAATCAGCGTGATCGTCGACAAGGCCATGAGGTAGTAGACAGGCGAAAAGTCATCGCCCGTCCGCTCTATCAGGTAAGTGGACACAGCCGGGGCAGTGCCTCCGAAGACGGCAAGTGGCACGTTGTACCCCACTGACATGACGCTGACGCGCACGTGCGATGGGACCGATTCGGCCATTGTCACAGGGTTTACGCCCAGGATGACGCCAACGATCAGCGCGAAACCGAGCTGGCCGAGGAGCACCTGTGTCAGGTCCTGATGATGCATCAAAGACCATAGCGGGTAGGCGCAGACCACCAGAAGGAGCGTCGCAGTCAGGAGCACGGACTTACGGCCAATTCGGTCCGAAAGTGCCGCTGATATGATCGGGATGATGGCAAGGAGCACCATGCACAACGTATTGATGTCCATGGCATTTGCCGTGGAGATGTGCATTCGGTCGGTCAGGTAGGACACCGCGAAGACGAACAGGATGTAAAACCCAGCGTTGGCGCCCATCGCCAGCATTCCAACCCGGACCATCTCCCGCCAATGATACCTGAATGCGTAAAGCACCGGCGACGGACCGAGGTCCACCTCCGGCGCCGGTGGTTCCACTTCATCCAGCGTGCGGCGGATGAGGAGGCCGACGATCATAATCAGCACACCCGCCAAGAAGGGGATGCGCCAAATGAAGTCGGACATTTGGTCGTCCGAGTAGATATTGGTGAGAAGCGCGGCGACAGCTGAGCCGAGCAGAAAGCCGCCGATCGCCCCGGAGACAACGAAGCTCGTCAGCAGTCCGCGGCTCTTCGCCGGCGCCTGCTCGGCCACGAAGACGGTCGAGCCGGTGTACTCGCCACCGACTGAAAGGCCCTGGAGGATCCGCAGAACGACGAGGATGACTGCGGCAAGTGGCCCGATCTGCTCGTAGGTGGGCAAGAGCCCGATGGCGACCGTACAAAGCCCCATCACTGTGACCGAGGCGATCATGACGAACTTGCGCCCCAACGTGTCGCCCAAATGGCCGAACACCATGCCCCCTATGGGGCGGGCGAGATAGCCGGCTGCAAACGCACCGTAAACTGCGAGCAATGAGGCAAGCGGATCGTCGGAGGGAAAGAAAATCTGCGACAGAAACGGCGCCATATAGCCGTAGATCGCAAAATCGAACCACTCCATGACGTTGCCAGCAGCACCTGCCGCGGCAATCTGCGTCGGAGGTGCTCGGCGTTGGCCGCTTTCTGCCGCAAGTTCTGTCATCACACTCCCCCGCAAAGTATCCACGCCCGGCAGCAGCGGACCAAAGTTCTACTAGACGCTACTGATCGGGTTGGAAGTCAAGATTGCCCGCGCTGCAGTTGTCGGTGCAGCGTGAGCGGTCTTGCGGCCTAGACGGACGCGATCTCGCCCGAGAGGTCGATCAAAGCGGCCGGTCATCAGGACGCCATCGCCCACCGCGCGCGCGAACAGGGCGTCAGCATCGCAGGCGCGACGATCGCCGGTGGTCGCTTAATCGTAGAGGGTGTAATGATCTTGGAGTTCAGTGGTAAATGCCTGTGACGCCCATCGGTTTGCCGGCTGCAGACTGATGGGCGTGAGAGTGCGGGGTCTGGCCGGCTAGTCGCTGACGCGATGGTAGTACGTCAGCCGACCCCTGGGGCTTTTCCAGGTGAGCAACTCCTCGTCGTGGCTAAGGGTCATCTCCCCATCGCCCCAATTTACGTTTGAGCCATCACCGTTGCAGACGCCGGAGGCGTTGCTGCGATGCAAGACCCCGTTGCGGACTTCGCCGTCAGCCGTCGCGACCGCTGAGCGATCCGCGCCTCGGCAGCGCTCATAGCGCGTTGCGTATAGTGCGATCCGGTAGCCGCCCCCTTCGTTCGGTACGATGGACAGTGTGTCCAGTGATCCGGCTTGCTCGAAGACGCCGCGATAAAGGCCGATGAAGTCATCGTCATCGGCAAGGGCGGGCAGAGCGGCTGCAGCGAACACGGCTGCCATCAAGATTGTGAATGACCTTTTCATGGTCAGCGCTCCCAAATCATAGCGGTGAGAGGGGCGGCGTAGCACACTCTGATCCGTCGTGCCGGCCGGTCGACAAAGGGTGCAATAGGCGCTGTCGGGCGCATCCTGGCCAGGCAAAGCAATGAGCATCTCGCCAGCGCCTTGGCCACGGTGCGCTAAAGTGTTCAGGTCGCTGCGCTTTGGTCGGATTGCCCGCTTACGCTGGACAACAAGCCGTCAACCCGCGCGCAGGTGCGGTGATCGCCAGATGACGAACAGTGCGATGATGGTCGTGGCGAGGAGATAGTAGACCGGCGCAAAGTCGTCGCTTGTGCGCGAGACCAGATAGGTGGCGACGAGCGGGGTCGTCCCGCCGAAGGCGACCATTGCTATGTTATAGCCGATGTCGACCGTCCGGTGCCGTTCCTGTGGCACAGGGGCGCTCATTGACGATCCGCTGCGGTTCGGTGCTTCTTGCCAGCGATCGCAAACAGCGACGAAGCGGACACTGACGATTAGATCCGCTTGAGCCGGCCATTCTTCTTGGCCACGGCGCCAGGGGTGGACGCCAGAATTGCCCCCGCGATGACGAGGGGCGCGGCAATCACAAATGTCAGCGCCGGAGTCTCAGAAAACAGGGCGAGACCGAAGATCGCGGCCCAAAGTATGGACAGATACTCAAAGGGGGCGAGGACCGAAGCCTCGGTGTAGCGGAAGGAAAGCGTCATCGCGATGTGCGCCGTGCCTCCGAAAAGACCTGACAAGATGAGAAGAACGAGCGTCACCCCATCCGGCGACGGCCAGCCCAGTGGCCAGGTTGCGAGGCCGGCAAGGGTGCAAAACAAAGCAAAGTAAAAGGCGATGGCACCGGGGCTCTCAGACAGGGCGAGCGCGCGCACCTGGATCAACGCACCGGCCGTGAACGCCGCCGTGGCAATCCCCAACGCAATCCCGATGAGCGCGCTTTCCCCTTCGCCGAACGCCGGCACGGTCAAGACCATCACCCCAGAGAGGCCGGCCAGAACCCCCCACCAGCGACGCGCGGTAACGTGCTCGCCAAGCAGAACAGCTGCCAACGCAACCACCATTACAGGTGAGAGGTAGGTGAGCATCGCCGCCTCTGCGATGGGTAAGAACGCGAGCGCGGCAAAGGACGTGAACATCGCAGTCGCCCCGAACACGCACCGTTTGAGGTGACCCAATGGCCGCCTCGTGGCGAGCCCCGCGGGGAACTCGTTGCGCAGCCACAGAAAGATCAACAGCGGCACCATCGCGACCGCTGAGCGGAAAAACACCACCTGACCCAGCGCGGCACCATCTTCGAGCGCCTTTACTGTCGCCATCATCGCCGCAAACAGCACACCGGAGATCACGCGCAACAAAATGCCGAGCTGGGTTTCGTTCACCGGTTCCGTTCCTGAGGAGATGCGATGCGGTCACGCAGGACGTCGCCCGCCAAATTGAACGACAGCGCGGCAAGAACCAGCGGGATCCCTGGCAGAACCGCGTAGGAGGGCATCGACAGGATGTAGGTACGGGCCTCGTTCAGCATGGTGCCCCATTCCGGCGCCGGGGGCTGGGCGCCAAAGCCAAGAAAGCCGAGGCCGGAAATGGCCAGGATCGCCCGGGACACGTGTGAGGTCATCAAGACAATCAGGGCCGGAAGAAGGGGCGGCAGAAGGTGGTGACGGGCGATCGCGAGCGGATGGACGCCCGACAGCTTTGCGAGCGCAACCGGTTCACCGGCGGCCGTGCTGAGGGTGAGTGCGCGCACCAGCCGCGCGTAGCGCATCCACCCCACCACCGCGAGGGCGAAGACAATTTCTGTTCCGCCGCCTCCCAGGACGCCGGCAACAGCGAGCGCGGCGACCATCTCCGGAAACGCAAAGAAGGTGTCGGTAAGGCGCATGAGAATCCCGTCGACAATCCGCCCGCATGCGCCTGCGAGCAGGCCGATGATCGTCCCCACAACCCCGGACACCACCACAACCACCAGCGCGAGGCCGACGGAAAGCCGCGCTCCAGCAAGAATGCGCGACAGGACGTCCCGGCCCAGGTGATCTGTGCCCATAAGATGGGACATGCTCGGCGGTGCGAGCCGTTCTGAGGGATCGGGCAAGATGGGGTTATACGGGGCAACGTAGGGGCCGATAACCGCGATGAGCAGGAAGAGGAGCGCACCAATGATTGCGGCGCCTCGAATGGGGTCCCGGCCCGCTGCGGCGAGCATAGTCCTCACGCTGCACCTGCCTGGGTCCGCGGGTCGAGCCAGAACGTGATCAAATCGACGATAAAGTTGATGAGCACGAACAAGACCGCGAACAGAAGAACCACCGCTTGGATGACCGGATAGTCTCGCGCGTCCACTGCCTCCACAAACAGGAGGCCGAGCCCGTTCCAGGCGAACACGTACTCCACCGCGACGGCGCCCTCCAAAAGAAACGCGATTTCCAGCGCGAAGATGGTCACGACCGGCACGAGCGCATTGCGCACCGCGTGGCGGCCGATGATCCGTGTCTCCGGCAAACCGCGCCCGCGGGCGGCAGCAATGTGGGTGGCCGCCATCGCCTCAATGGTTGCCGAGCGCAGGAGGCGCGCGGTGGTGACGGCAACGCCAGTGCCGAGGGTGAGTGCCGGCAGCACGAGATGGTCGATGTCGCCCCTGCCGAACGCGGGCAGCACCCCGAGCCAAACCGAGAAAAACAGGATGAAGAGGATGCCGAGCCAATAGTTTGGCATCGCCGAGCCCAGTGTCGCCATGGATACACACAGGCTGTCAAACCAGCTGCCCTGGAACAGGCCGGCCATGAGCCCCAGCGGGATTGACAGGAGCGCCGCCACAGCGATGGAGGCAAGCGCCAGTTCCAAAGTGCGGTCAAAGCGCTCGGCCAGGATGTCCATCACGGGCCGGCCGTTGACGAGGGAATTGCCCAAGTCAAGGCGCACCAGATCGATGAGCCATCCAGCGTACCGGGCAAGGAACGGACGATCGAGCCCAGCCTCGATGCGGATGGACTCAATGGTCGCCTGGCTGAGGCCGGCGTCGCCGCCAAAGCGCGCCTTAGCAATGGCAAGAAGGGCGTCCCCGGGCGCGAGCGCAATCAGAAGGAAAGTCAGAAAGCTTGCACCCAGAATCACGATGCCGGCGCCGACCAAGCGGGTCGCCACAAATCGGATCATGGGACCATCTCCAGCGCTTTTGCGCCAGCAGCTTCAAACACAGCGCGTCTTCGGCGATCGGACTCAACGAGTGCTCGACCGGCGCTTGATTGGGGCGTGGCAAGAAATGCCTCAGTGGGGGCGTCCTCGACGATCAGCCCGTCTTCCACGACGAGGACACGCGTTGCTTCCTGGCGCACGATCTTGAGGTCATGGCTCACCATGAGGACCGTCGGCCGCACAGTTTGAATGGTTTGGGCGAGAAGATGTGCCACATCGTGGGCAATCACGGCATCAAGCGCGGAAAGGGGTTCGTCTAGAAAAAGAAGTGACGGGCGTGGGGCGAGGGCCCGCGCAATTGCGGCTCGCTGGGCCTGGCCGACAGAGACAGCAAGGGGCAGGCGGTCCAGCACATCATTGGCAAGACCCATCCGCGCGGCAGTGTGTTCAGCCAGCCGGCGGCGCGGCCCCGCAGCCATCCCGGAAGCGGCAAGAGGCTCCTCAATGGTGTGGCGCAGCGGACGGTGCCGGTTGAGCGCGGCCACAGGATTTTGAAAGACGGCCTCCGCCTCGCGCCGGAGTTTGCGGTGCATCCGATCAAGGGGCCTTACAATTGCCGCGCCACGAAACACCAACTTTCCTTCGGTGAAGGGGACAAGGCCGAGGATTGCTTTCAGCAGCGTGGACTTGCCGCCGCCCGAGGGACCCACGACCGCGACCACGTCGCCCCGCGCGATGGAGAGCTCGGCTACTGTGAGGATCGCTTTCTTGAGC
>JBCDFB010000081.1:0-9806 GCA_039178655.1 Pseudomonadota bacterium
CTTCGGCAAGGCCCCTTGTGCCCACGATGTGATCCACCAGCAGGAACGGGATGACGAGCCCGAGCCCCAGCTGCAGCGCATCCAGCGCAGGAATGCGCCAGGTGCGGCGGCCGGCAACCTTTGACAGCGCCAGCGCCGCGTGGACGAGGAGCGCGCCGTAAAGAAGGAGCGTTCCGGGCGCGCTCCGCCAAATGGCGCGGCGCACGGCACCGACAGCCTCCATGACGTCGAGGGAGATGAGGCCGAGCGCGTGGTTCAGATAGTGGGACAGGACGAACGCGAAGAGGATGAGCCCCGTCCACAGGCGAAGGCGTTGGGTGAGCGTGCCAGCGGCGGGGCGGGCCGGGTCTTTTACAGCAATCGCGGTGCGCACCGGCCGTCCGTTTCTTCGGCGTGTGTCTAACGGTTCTCAACTGATCAGAGAGGGGACACGCGCAACACGACAGTTTCGCCAGTATTTTGGCGGAGTTTCCCAGGCGGCGCCAGCGGACGCTGTGCCGCTGCTGACCCGGCGCCTTCAGCTCACCGCGCCGTCGGCACCGTTTTAGGTGCCAGTGCCCATGCGGCACGGTCCTTTCATCGCCCGGGCCGCGCGGCGTTCGCCCGCAGATTTTGTTGTGCGTGGGGCTGTGAATTGGCGCGCGACTGTCTGGTCAGTTGCGTTTTGTTATAATATAACACTTCCAGCGGACGGTATGGAGGGCAGCGTGAGCGAGCGGGGGAGAAAATACCAGTCTGACATTCTGGCGATCTTGCGTCGCGGCAGCGCGCCGCAATCCGCCTACGATGTTTTGGGCGAGCTTCGGCAGAGCCATCCGAAGTTAGCACCGCCGACCATCTACCGCGCGCTGGCATCGTTGATGGAGCGCGGGTTGGTCCATCGTTTGGAGTCGCTGAATGCCTTCGTGGCCTGCCAGTGCGGCGAGCACCAGCATTCCTCCATTTTGTCGATCTGCGAAGATTGCGGCAAGGTCGAAGAGAGCGTCGTTCCGGACCTTTTAAGTGTCCTGACAAACTGCGTCTCAGCCTCCGGCTTTAGGCCGAGGCGCCACGTCATCGAACTCCATGGCGTATGCGCAAGCTGCGGAGATGTCCGCGTGCCGGCCTGAACTGGCACGCGCCCGGGCATGAACCACCCAGCCGGCCGGGCCGCGTATTCAAAAATTCCCGTGGGGGTCGAGATCCCGCGAGTTGTCTGGGTGCCACAGTCCACGCCAGCGCCTTTTGGGGAAGGCGTGTCTCGTAAAGGTCAAGATCATGAATGCTCACGACACCCGTCTACCGGTCACCGTCCTGTCGGGCTTTCTGGGCGCGGGGAAAACCACACTGCTCAACCGCGTCTTGAACAACCGTGAGGGTCGGCGGGTCGCTGTGATCGTCAACGACATGTCGGAGGTCAACATTGATGCCGATCTCGTTCGCGCCGGCACCGAACTCAGCCGAACCGACGAGACCCTGGTCGAAATGTCAAACGGCTGCATTTGCTGCACGCTGCGTGATGACTTGTTGGCAGAGGTGCGCCGCCTCGCGCAGGAAGGCCGCTTTGACTACCTGTTGATCGAATCCACCGGCATCTCAGAGCCGCTCCCCGTTGCGGCAACGTTCGAGTTTCGTGACGAGGACGGGGAGTGCCTTGCCGACGTTGCCCGCCTCGACACAATGGTGACTGTCGTTGATGCGGTGAACCTTCTGAAGGACTACAGCAGCCGGGACTTCCTGCACGATCGGGGCGAGACCTTGGGCGAGGACGACGAACGGACTCTCGTGCACCTCCTCACCGATCAGATCGAATTTGCCGACGTGGTGATCCTCAACAAAGTGGATGATGCCGAGCCGCATCAGGTGGACGCAGCACGAAAAATCATCCGCAGTCTCAACGCAGACGCACAGATCATTGAAACCAACCACTCCGACGCGCCGGCCGAGGCCATCCTCGACACTGGACTGTTTGATTTTGAGAGGGCTCACGAGCATCCCATGTGGGCGAAGGAGCTTTACGGGTTCGCAGATCATGTTCCTGAAACGGAGGAGTATGGCGTTGCAAGCTTTGTCTACCGCGCCCGGCAACCGTTTGACCCTGCCAAGATCGCGGCAGCACTCAGCAAGCCCATCCCGGGCGTCATTCGCGCGAAGGGGCATTTTTGGATCGCGACCCGCCCGGAGTGGGTGGCGGAGTTTTCTCTGGCCGGAACGCTGTCGAGCGTTATGCCGCGGGGCATATGGTGGGCTTCCGTGCCGAAAGCGCGGTGGCCCGACAGCGAGGGCGCGCGCGCCTACTTTGCTGAGCGCTGGTCGGAGCCGTGGGGCGACCGGCGGCAGGAGATCGTTTTCATTGGAGCGGGAATTGACTGGCCGGCGTTGAAGGCGCAGCTCGACGCGTGTCTGGTGCCCGCGCACATTGCCCCTGGACCGGAAGCGCTGCCTGACCTTCCCGACCCCTTTCCCGCATGGCGCCGACAAGAGGCCGCCTGATGTCACACGTGGAGGAGATGACCTGCGAGACGTCACCCGTCGTCGCGCAGGTGAGTTCGGCGCAAGGGCTGAGCGCAATCCGCCAACCAGGGTGCGGCGCCGCCATTTGGCACCGGGAGCCACCCGCGGGCTTTCAGCAGTGGATCGACACGCTTGATGAAAGGCAACTGCCGCAGGCGCGGGTGATCCTGCGTCCTCGCAGCGTGCGCACCGCCGTCAGCGAGACTTGCGAGGCCGCGGGCACACCCGACTGCCCGGAGCGAACGGCGCTGATCGATGACATCTCAGCGCTCAGCGACGCATTCGCACGGATGATGGATGTGCCCTACATCCGCCTTCGGCTGGACGTGGTGACCAACAATATGTGCGCCAAGTTCCATGTGGACGGTGTCACGGCGCGCCTCATCTGCACCTATCGTGGGACTGGGACGCAGTATGGCGTGAGTGCCCGCGGGGGTGAGCCGGACGCCGTCTCCACTGCGCCGACAGGTGCGCCCATCCTCTTGCGCGGAACCCGTTGGCCACAGACATTACCCCATGAGGAAACGGCGCGTGTCCTTCACCGCTCCCCGCCCATTGCGGGTACGGGGGAGACACGCCTGCTCCTCGTTCTAGATCCGATCTCAGAGTGTGATGCACGCCAACAGGGCCTTCAGCCCAGCATCACACAGTCCGTCAATCATCCGGTCCCGGCCAGTTGAAGGGTGTTTATGGCAACGCGTGGTTTATCGACTTACGAAGACTGGCTGCATTGCATCGTTGAACTGTGCAAGATCCAGCCGACGCCGGAGTATGTTGCAAGTCGCCTCAAGGAGTTGCGGGACGAGCATCATTCCACCACCCGGAAGTTTGTGGAATCGTGGGGAGACGGGCATCGCTTGCAGGTGATTGCCTGGTTCGAACGCCTGCAAGGCGAGGTTGGCACGCCAGCGCAGTGAACGCTGAACCCTTCTTCGCCAGCCACTGAGTGAATGGGCGCTTTCCCAAAACGCCAGTCGGGGTTGAATGGATCTGCGTTGCGGCGCTCAGGCCCACCCAAGCGTCACTCGGCTGCGTGTTGCCTGCCCGCTTGCTCTTCATCCCGGTGCTGATCCGGCTTGGGGTCGCGGCGCTCAGCAGCTTTGGGCTCGCCGGTTTCGCGCTCCCCGGTCTGGTAGCCGTAGCTGCCAGATGCATCTTCTTCCGGCGCGTTGGAGACGACCGCGAGGCGGGTGCGGGGGAAGGCGGACGGCTCGTTCTTCGTGCGCAGATGAGCCAACAGTTTCTCGCGCACGCGGCAGTGCAGGTTCCACGCGGAGGTGGGATCATCCGCGTAGATGTAAAAGCGCACGTGCATGGCCTCGTCGTCGTGGTCGATCACCTGCACCTTCGGCTCCTCACCCTCCGACCAATCTGGGTCGTTCTGTGCAATCTCCTTGAATGCCGTTCTGAGGGCTTCAACGTCCGTGCGATGGTCGAGCTTTAGGAGTACCGCCTTGATCATTTTGGGCTCGGCCTTCGTCCAGTTCTCAAACGGGTTTGAGACGAAGTGTTTTACCGGGACGATGAAGCGTTTCATGTCCCAGGTGCGAAGCTGCACGTAGGTGTAGTTGATACGCTCCACGTAGGCCCAGGTGCCGTCATAGTAGACTGCGTCGCCGATCCGGATGGGCTTTGCGATGGCAAGCTGCAACGAAGCGAAGATGTTGCCCAAGATCGCCTGCGCGGCGAGGCCGAAGATGGCCGTCGCAACCCCCGCCGAGATAAGGAGCGAAAGCCCGAACGAGGAGAACAGATCAAGGGAAGAAAACGCCGCCGCCGCGCCGATGACGATGGCCATCATCACGCCGATGCGTTTGGCGGCCGACAGGTTTGTGTACCATTCCCGCGCGGATGTGTTCGCAGGGTCGTCGATGGTTTCAAGATACCGGTTGGAAGCAAAGTCGATCACCGTGTCGAGCACCCGGGCGACACCGGCCACCACCGCCACGATGATGAGGATCCAGAAAATAAGGGACAGCGTTGCATCGGTGGCGGCGGAGAACTCGAACACCGTTGTGTTGGCGATCTGCAGGACGATGCCTGTGATGAGAATGGCAACCGGGAGACGGCTGCGGCGCAAGCCCACCCCCACGGATTTGAACGGGGAGTTGCGGCCCACGATCCCCATGACCTGCCACGCCACGAAGGCGAGAGATCCGGCAATGATCAACACCATTGGTAGGGCAATCAGCTCCCACCACAAAAGACCCAGGAATGCAGTCGAGCGGAGGGGGTCGGGGAGGGCTTTTTCGAAGGCGGTGGGGCCGTATCGCGCAAAGAGCGGGGCGATGTGCTCCACGCTTTGCCGGGAGAACAGCCAGACAGGGCCGCTGTCGCCCACCTGAAGACGATTGAGGCGAATGGTAACCGGCCACTCCTGAAGATCGAGCGTGCCGATGACAATGCTCTTGCGGGGGACGCCCACCATGGGTTCGCGGTCAGCGCCGGATGTGTCCATGCCGTCCGGCCGGTCCGGCAGGGCTGCAAAATCGATGGGGAGCTTGCGGCGCAGAAGGAATGCCAGTTCTTCGGCCCGCTGGGGGCCGAGGGCCGCCTGCTCACCAATGGGGATGGCGTCAAGATCCAAAAGGTGCGCGGCGGCGGTGAAGTCACCCCTGCCGGCGAAGGTGACGAACGCTTCAGTGGTTGCACGGGGGGTGCTTCTGTCAAGCCGATCGGGCGCTGACGGAAGGCCCTGGTTGAGTGCTTGCACCTGGAAGCTTGTTGCTCCGCCGCTTTGCTGCGCGGTGGCGCTGGCGGCGAGGACGACGGCGGCCAAGGCAATCACAGCGAAACGCAGCATCTTGCGCGCAAACTCCCAGCATGAAGGCTCTAAAGGCTGTCGGAGAATGGTGCAGTGGCACTGTTGTTCCGCACCGGCGCGAAACCCAGTGAAATGAGATCCTTTGATCGGGAAAAGCCGCACGGCGGTCAAAGGGGGCTTTTCACGCCTGTTGCGGCGCGGAACGCCCTAGCCGTGCACGCCTTTAGCGGCAGTCGAGCGCGCTCTTGACTGCCGAGGGGCTGTAGGGGCCAGCCTCGTCGAGGCGGAGGGAACGGCCCAGCCGCGCAATCACCACGCGGCGCCAGTCACCGCTGGCGAGAACCATCTCCGGGCCGCGGCCGCAGTCGCGCACGCCCCCTTCGATGTAGTTCCAGCCGATACGGTGGTTGGAGACACCGCGTGCGCTGGCCACCTCAACCATGCGTCGCCCCGAAAGGCGCCAGATGCGCAGGGTTTTGGCAAGATGGGGCCTGTCGACGTAAGCGATCTCGATGGCGCCATCGCCGTCAAAATCGGCAGCGCCCACCGGCGCCAGCCAACGGTAACGCGTCCCGATGAAGGGCGTTGCTGCCAGCCGCCCCTCTCTCGTCCAGATGGCGAGGCGGGCGCCGCGGCGTTGATCAGCTTCCACCACAATCACCTCAGGCGCGCCGTCGCCGGTCACGTCCCACAGCCGCGGGGCGACGTCCTCGAACACCAGGTTTTCGGGAAGGTCTGCCCGCACGCTTTTGCCGTCAGCGCTTGTGATGACGAGGGCCCCGTATTCGATGGCATCGCCGAGCACGCCGTGGGCATATCGGTCGGTGGGTGCGGCGTAATAGGCGGATTGGATTTCGCCTGCCCTGGCGACGGGCGTGTGGCCCCAGGCCGCGGCCAGCAAGGCTGCTGCGGTGAGTACGCTTGTCCGCGGCAGGTGGTGCGCGCGGCGGCGGGCCTCAGCGTTTGCGGCCATGGAAGAACCCCGCATCTTGATGTGGTTGGCGGACGCCGGAGGCTTCCCCGTGCGTCGCCCAGAGGATGAGTGCAATGAGCGGGAACTGCAGGGCGACGCGCAGCCACAGGATGGCTGGGGCGAGGCCGGCGCTCAAGTCGGGCTCAATCGCCATCATGACGTTCGCCGGCAGAACGGCGAGGCAGTAGAGCGCCAGAAGAAGGCCCACTGTCCTCAGCCACCGGCCTGCAAGGAGCGCTGCTGAAAGCAACAACTCCACCGCGCCGGTCACCATAACGATGACTTCCGGCTGAGGGAGAAGCGGGGGAACGATTGCGGCAAAGCTGTCGGTGAAGGCAAAGTGCAGCACACCGGCAAGGGCAAAGAAGAGCGCAAGGCCGAGGCGTGCCCAGCGGCGCAGGGGCATCCGCACCGGCCCCTTGTTTCGCCGTTCCAGCATCTGCATCGCCCCGTCAGTCAGTTGAGCGGCAGATGAACGACTGCCCCACCGCCAGCGCATAGCGCGCACAAGTCAAAGTTAGCTGAGCGACAAGAACATGCATGAGAAGCGATCTGCGGTGAAAGGGTGAGGCATCTCCACGCTTGCCATAAGGCAATTCAAATCGAGCTAGGGCGCGCGCCCCTTCCGACTTGCCGGCCAGCAGAGGTCAGCGCTCAGACCTCCGCACTGATCTGGGGCCAAGGATCATCAAACACGTGGCCCGCTTTCCACTGTGCGATCTCCTGCGGGCGGCAAAGGCACTCGTGCAAAGCCTTTGCAAAGATCTTCAGGCCGTCGCGCTCACCAATCACAGTGAGGTGGCAATGACGGTCGCCAAATTCGGGCGAGTATCCTGCCAGCTTGCGGCGAAGTCCTTCCCGCTCTTCTGGCAAAAGGTTCAGGGTTTCATCCTCAAGCGCCGCCACCTTCCAGTAGTTCAGGATTTGGAGGCGAACGCTCCCCGCGGTCTGGTTCCAGAGCAACTGATACCTGTCGCGGGTCGGCAGCCAGAAGAAGCCTTTGCTGCGGTAGATGCCTTGGCCCAAGTAATGGTTGTAGACTTCCCACAGCCTTTGGGGGTGAAAAGGGCGGGGGTCTGAAATGACGACACTGTCGATCCGGTAGTCATCAGCGCCCGCCATGGAACTGGTGCCATGTTCCTTGTCCCACGCCGTCAGCTCCGCCCCCAGCGTCGCCACGCGTTCGTGGTCGTAAGGGGGCATGGTGAGAACATCGTTCAGTTTGACGTTGCCCCACTGCATGGCGAGGATCTCCGCGCCCGGATTAATGGGGTGTATGGCCTCCGCCACGGCCCGCACTTGGTCCATCGGCAAGCAATCCATCTTGCTCAGCAGAACACGGTTTGAAAACATGATCTGCTCGGCAAGCAAATTTTCGATCCCGCGTTGTTTCGATGCAAGATTTTGCGAGGCTACGGGAACAATACTGCGGCCGAGATCATGATCTTGCGACAGTGTTAGTGCATCAACCACGGACAAAAAGCCATGGAGCCGGACAGCATCATGGTTGCGAATTGCCTCCAGCAGCGGCCAGGGGTGCGTGCTTCCTGACGTTTCGATCAGAACATGCGTTGCGCCGGCACCGCAGAAGCTTTCCACCGCGGCGGAGAACTGGGCCAATCCGGCAGTCCCACTAATACTGCCGCCGGCGATCGACGCGAAAAGGGCATCCTCGCTCGACAGGAGTTCGGTGGTGTCGAGGACCCGTCCATCAACGTCCAACTCACTCATCTCATTGATGAGCACCGCAAGGCGCACATCCTGGAGCGCGCGCGCCTGTAGGACGAGGCTCTGGAGCAGCGTCGTCTTCCCCGCGCCGAGAAAGCCGTTGAGGATCGTGACCGGGAGGGCTGGGCCGTCTGTCATAGTGCGCGCGGCATCCTTAGTCTTCTGTAATTCATCACGATTTTTTCGTTTTGGCCCAGCGCGATGTCTCACCACAGTCCGCCTTTGCCCCCGCGGCAATCAGGAGCAGCGGCGTGGGCGGGCGCGCCTTGAGCCTACCCTCAAAACATGTGTATGAGGGATGTTATAACATCACATTTCGGGGTGCGTGGTGCGCAGTGGCGGCAGTCGAATAGGGCGGTGTGCGACGCTGTCGCAGTCACGATGCGCGTGATCGCTCACCTCCCGTGCAGCCTACAATGCTGAAGTCATACCACAGAATGGCAGGCATAAGTTAGTGATGATTGCCACATGCGTCTAAGTATATCTTTGGGCGTGTGTGGCGATGTTGTTGAAGAGAGGTGGGCGCATGATTTGTCTTTGCAAGAATATGCGTCATTCTGATCGTCGGAAGAAGGAAATGACTATGTCTTGCCATGGCCGGCTTCGTCTCTTGTCAGTGTGCCTTCATGCTAAAGGTCCATCGCGGGCATGAGCGACGGAATGGCGACTGAACAAAGCACGAGGCGCGAGGGGCGTATGGAGATGCGGGCAAACGTGGTCATCGTCGGCGCCGGTCCTGCCGGCCTCGGGGTCGCGCGGGTGCTGCATGATTTGGGCGTGCCGGACGTGCGCATCGTGGAGCGCGACAAGATTGGCGCATCATTTCGTGCCTGGCCGAAGGGCATGCGCTTCATCTCGCCCTCGTTCCCGGCCAATGCATTCGGGCTGACCGACCTCAACGCGATCAGCTTTGACAGTTCGCCAGCGTTCGCGCTTCGCCGTGAACATCCAAGCGGCCGCGAGTATGCGGCCTATTTGGAAGGCGCGGCTGACGCCTTTGGCTTGAGCGTCGTCACCGGCGTTGAGGTGCACGGGATGGAGCCGGACGGGGACGATATTGTCCTGCACACCAGCGACGGCGAAATCCACGCCCACTTCGTGATCTGGGCGGCGGGCCAATTTCAATATCCGAGCGATGGCGGCATCCCTGGTGCCGAATATGGCATTCATTCCAGCCGCATTGCCCGTTGGGAGGATTATGCGGGGGACGATGCGATCATCATCGGCGGCTACGAGAGCGGCATCGACGCCGCCATCGGCCTGGCTGCTGTGGAAAAATCCGTCACGGTGCTGTCTCGTTCGCCCACTTGGGAGCTCGACGTGTCCGACCCCAGCGTGGCGCTGTCGCCCTACACCAGGCAGCGCCTCCACACCGCACTGCAGAGCACGCCAATCCAGCTCATTGGAGACGCGGACGTGCTCGGTCTTGAGCGCGTTGAGGGCAAAACGCGTGTTCTGACGAGCGACGGACGATCCTTCCTCACACCATCCCAGCCCATACTCGCCACCGGCTTTGGCGGCAGCACCAGCCTCATCAGCGATTGGTTGGCCTTTGACGAGGACGGTTCACCGCTGCTCACACCACAAGATGAATCAACGGAGCTTCCCGGCCTGTTTCTTGTGGGTCCTGAGGTGAAGCAACAGGGTCATCTGTTCTGCTTCATCTATAAGTTCCGGCAGCGTTTCGCTGTGGTGGCACGCGCGATTGCGGGCCGCCTCGGCATGGATACAAGCCCGCTTCAGATGTATCGTGACAACAACATGTTCTTGGATGATCTCAGCTGCTGTGATGACGACTGCGTATGCTAGCGAGAGTTATTCGAAAATAGACTGTAGCGGCTGCAATAC
>JBCDFB010000082.1:0-9787 GCA_039178655.1 Pseudomonadota bacterium
AGGATCTGGTGGCGGCCCTCCTGCGCGATGAGAGCTTGGAAAAGACAATCGAATCGCCCCGCTACCGGCTTTATCAGGTGACGATCGCGCTGCCAGACAACCCCTCCAACCAGCGCAAGCAGCGTGCGCAAGCGCGCGCCGCCGACCTCCGGCGCAGCTTCCAGTCCTGCACGTCGGGTCTCCCGGCAGCCCGCAAGACCCGTAACGTGGTGGTGCAGGACATGGGCCGCCGGATGAGCATCGAGTTTTCGCCGTCCGTGCGCGAAAAGGTCGACGCCACGGCCCTCGGCAAGTTGAGCGAGCCGGTGGAGCAGCGGCGCGGTCTGGTGATGTTCGCCGTTTGCGAGAAGGAAATGGTGCGCTCCACCAACGCTGCCATGAAAGCGCTGGAGGGCGACATGACCAGCGAGCGCGGCGAGGCGTTCCAGAAGCAGTATCTGCGGCAGCTGCGCCGGGACGCCGTCATCGAGCGACGGGGCTGACCGCAGCGCCGCCCGACGAGACAAGCGGCGGACTGGACATCGTCCGCCGCGCCATCCTTGCGCTGCCACCCCTGCGCGACGTGTTGCGCGACCATGGCTTTACCGCGCGCAAGTCGCTGGGCCAGCATTTCATCCTGGACCGAAACCTGACGGACAAGATCGCCGCCAGCGCGCGGGTGCCCGGAGCCGACCTTGAGGCGCCGCTCGCCGGACGCACAGTGCTTGAGATCGGCCCTGGCCCAGGGGGCCTGACACGTTCGCTTCTGTTGAAGGGCGCGCGGGTGATCGCGGTGGAGAAGGACGCGCGCTCAGCCGACGCCCTCGGCCCGCTGGTCGCAGCATCTGAGGGCCGCCTCCGCCTGAAGATCGCAGACGCACTCACCGCTGACCTCCCCGCCCTCGCCCCCGGCGCCGCCATCGTCGCGAACCTGCCCTACAACATTGCAACACCCCTCATCGTGGGATGGTTGAAGGCGGACGCGCCGGCCTGGTGGCAAAGCGCAACAGTGATGGTCCAGAAGGAAGTGGCCGAGCGGATTGTGGCCGCACCGCGGACTGATGCCTATGGCCGCCTCGCCGTGCTCACCGCGGCCCGGGCCAAGGCGCATATCCTGTTTGACGTTCCACCCAGCGCGTTCGTGCCGCCGCCCAAAGTCGTCTCGTCCGTGGTGAGCCTTACCCCGCTGGCCGAACCCGCATCCGTATCGTCTGCCGTGCTGGAACGAGTGACGGCCGCGGCATTCGGCCAGCGCCGCAAAATGCTGCGCTCCAGTCTCAAGGCGCTCGGAGAGCCGCTTTCGCTGCTTGAGCAGGCATCCATCGCACCGGAACTGCGGGCCGAGGACGTTCCGGTGGAAGGTTTCATTGCCCTTGCCGCGGCGCTGCAGTCGCGCCTTGAGGCGCTATAGCGCTTCGGTGATATCGGCCACAAAGCCGTCGAGCGCAGTCATGCGCCGGCGCCTTTGCCGCTCCGCCTCCAGGATGCAGGTCACCTGGCCGAGTGCGGTCTGCAGCTCATCGTTCACCACCACGTAGTCGTACTCCACATGATGGGTGAGTTCGGCCTTGGCGTTGGCGAGGCGCCGCTGGATCGTCGCCTCATCGTCCTCCGCACGGCGCATCAGGCGCGCCTTCAGGTCCGCGGCGGACGGCGGCAAAATGAAGATGGACACCAAGTCCTCCGGCAGTGCGGTGCGCAGCTGGCCAGCACCTTGCCAATCAATGTCGAACAGGACGTCCCGGCCCTGTGTCAGCGCCTCCTCCACAAAGTCCCGCGGGGTGCCGTAGTGGTTGCCGTGAACCTCCGCCCATTCCAGCAGGGCGTCGCCGTCGCGCATGCGCTGGAACTCCCGATCGGTCAGGAAATGGTAGTGGATGCCGTCCACCTCGCTGGGGCGTCTTTTGCGGGTGGTGACCGAGATCGACAGAGAAAGGTTGTCCTGCTGGTCCAATAGCAGCCGCGAAATTGTGCTCTTCCCCGCACCGGAGGGCGAGGACAGAACCACCAGAACCCCGCGCCGCATCAAAGGCTTCATTCCAGGTTCTGCACCTGCTCGCGGAACTGTTCCACGACCGCTTTCAGCTCCAGGCCAAGCGCCGTGATCTCGTGGTGAGGGGCCTTGGAACAGATGGTATTGGTTTCCCGGTTGAACTCCTGGGCAAGAAAATCCAGCTTGCGCCCCACTGGCCCGCCTTTCGACAGAAGGTCGCGGGCGGCAGCCACATGGGCATCGAGCCTGTCCAGTTCCTCCCGCACGTCTGCGCGGGTGGCAAGCAGCGCCGCTTCCTGATGAAGACGCTCCGGCGAAAGGCCCGGCTGACCGAGCAGATCCTCCATCTGCCCCACTAGCCGTGCCTTGACGGCGGAGGGCGCCCGTTCCGGGTGGGCATCAATCTCTTTGCGCAGCCGCTCAATCTCGGCGAGCTGCGCGCTGATGATGGGGACGATGCGGGCACCCTCGCCGCCGCGGTCTGCAAAAAGCCCGTCGAGCGCGTCGATGATGGCCGGCAGCAGATCGGGCGCCTCCTCCTCCTCTGCCTCGCTCTGCGTTTCGATGACGCCGCGCAGCGCCAACAGGCCGTCAGCGCGCGGTGCTGCCACCGATCCGCTCGACGCCAAGTCCTGGATGGCGTCCAGGTAGACTGAGAGCTGCGTAGTGTTGACGGTGAACAGGGTCTCGCGTTCCGCGCGCCGCTGCGAAATGGAAAGCGTGATGGATCCGCGCTTGAAGCGCTCCCCCACCGCCTTGCGCACCTCCTGCTCCTTGCCGTCCAGACCCTGTGGGAGCCTTATTCTGACATCGAGCCCGCGGTTGTTGACCGAACGCGCATCCACCAGCACCGTCACGGCGCCGGCTTCGCGCTCCACGCTTGCAAAGCCGGTCATGGATTGGACCGCGCTCACCTATTCGGTCGTCGATGGTGAATTGGCGTCACGCGCCCGCTCGATCTCGCGCCAGCGCGCAACGTTTCGCTGGTGCTCTTCGTAGGTTTCGGCAAACGCGTGCCCGCCTGTGCCATCGGCCACGAAATAGAGCGCGGTGGTTTCTGCCGGGTTGGCGGTCGCCATCAGCGCCTCGCTGCCGGGGTTGGTGATGGGTCCGGGGGGAAGCGCTGGAATCTGGTAGGTGTTGTAGGAGTTTGGCCGCTCCAGATCGCTGCGGTAGATGGTGCGCGGCCGCTCCCACGCCTCACCGCCATAGATGCCATAAAGGATCGTCGGGTCGGACTGGAGGCGCATACGCCTGTTGAGCCGGTTCACGAACACGCCGGCCACAAGGGCGCGTTCCTCCGCCGCGCCGGTCTCCTTCTCCACGATGGAGGCAAGGGTCACCAACTCTGCGGGGGATGACAAAGGCAAATCCGGATCGCGTTGATTCCAGGCCTCTGCAACGACCCGCTCGCGCGCGTCGCGCATCATCTGAAGCACCCGCTCGCGCTCCATGCCACGGGTCACCGCATAGGTCTCCGGCAGCAGCGAGCCCTCGGGCGGGATGTCGCCGATGCTGCCGGACAGCACTGGGTTCTCGTTCAGCCGCCGCACCACCTGGGCGGAGGACAACCCTTCCGCGATGGTAATCTGGTGCTGCACCACATCGCCAGAGACGATTTTGTCGATCACCTCCGCAATGGAGGCACCGGCGGGGATCACGTACTCACCGGCCTGCATGCGACGCGTGGCACCTGACGTGTAGGCGGCGGCCATGAACACATACTGATTGGAGATGATGTTCTGCGCTTCCAGCCCCGCAGCGATGGACTGGACCGATGCGCCGCGGGGGATGTTGAGCTGTACCGGGGCGTTAAGGGGCCCCTGCGCCACGTAGGCCTGCCGCCCGAAGGCCAGCACCGCAATGGCGCCAGCAATGGAGATCACGAGGAAGAAAAGGACGAAGTTGAGCAGGAACACGACCGGATGGCGCGACGTCGCCGACCGGCGCTTGATTTCAGGTGCCTGCGAAGCGCGCGTGGACTTGGAGCGGGTGCTGCCCTTCGTCACCAGCGGGGCCGGCCGCCGCTTCACGCCGTCGCCAGTTCCGCCGAGGCGGGGCTGGGGCGTATCCTTTGGGTCACGGCGGCGTTTGCGCATGGCGGTACGATCCCTCCACGATTGTCAGACACTCAAACGCGGCGGAACACCAGGGATGCGTTCGTCCCGCCAAAGCCGAAGGAGTTGGAGAGCACAACGTCAATCTCCTTCTCCCTCGCCGTGTGGGGCACAAGGTCGATATCCGTCTCCACTGACGGGTCGTCCAGATTAATGGTGGGCGGCGCCACCTTATCGCGGATGGACAAAAGCGCGAAAATCGCCTCAACCGCCCCTGCAGCGCCAAGCAGATGCCCGGTGGCGGATTTCGTGGAGCTCATGGTGAGCCCCGCGCCCGATCCATTCATGATGCGATGCACTGCGTTCAGTTCGATCTCATCGCCCAGCGGCGTGGACGTCCCGTGGGCATTCACATAGTCCACGTCGCCGGCATCGATCTTTGCACGCTTCAGCGCCGCTTTCATGCAGCGGAAGGCACCGTTCCCGTCCTGCGACGGTGCGGTGATGTGATAAGCGTCGCCGGACAGCCCGTAGCCGATCAGCTCGCCATAGATTGTGGCGCCCCGCGCCTTCGCGTGCTCGTACTCCTCAAGCACCACGATGCCGGCACCTTCGCCGATAACAAAACCGTCCCGGGCGCGATCATAGGGCCGTGAGGCCTTTTCCGGGTCATTGTTGAAATGGGTGGACAGGGCGCGGCAGGCGGCAAAGCCTGCCAATGCAAGCCGGCCGACGGACGCCTCTGCGCCCCCTGCAACCATCACGTCTGCATCGTCGAGCGCGATGAGCCGTGCCGCATCGCCAATGGCGTGGGCGCCTGTGGAGCAGGCTGTTACCACCGCCGAGTTCGGGCCACGGAAGCCGTGTCGGATGGAGATGAGCCCGGACGCCATATTGATCAGCGCGCCGGGGATGAAAAATGGCGACACCCGCCGAGGACCGCGCTCTTCCAAAGCCTTCGCAGAGCGCTCGATGGAGATGAGCCCGCCGATGCCCGAGCCGATGAGCACACCGGTCCGGTCAAGCTCTTCCTCGTCGGTCGGCTTCCATCCAGCGTCGGCAAGCGCCTCGTCGGCGGCGGCCGCGGCAAAGACGATGAACTCGTCGAACTTCCTCTGGTCCTTCGGATCCATGGTCTTGTCCGGATCAAAGGGGTTGCGCGCATTGCCGCGGGGCACCTGGCAGGCGATCCGCGAGGGCAGATCATCCACCTTGCACTTGGTGACCGGAGTGGCGCCCGAACGGCCTTCAAGGATCGCTTGCCAAGACGCGTCTGCCCCGCTTCCCAGCGGGTTCACCGTGCCGAGCCCAGTTACGACGACGCGACGCACCATCACACTCCGTTCTACGCGGCGGCCAATGCGCGAGGCGTCAGGCCGTCGCGTTCTTGTCCAAAAACTTGATGGCGTCGCCGACAGTGAGGATCGTTTCGGCTGCGTCGTCCGGGATTTCGACGCCGAATTCTTCTTCGAACGCCATCACGAGTTCGACGGTATCGAGCGAATCGGCACCAAGATCGTCAATGAAAGACGCCTGCTCGGTCACTTTGTCTTGCTCGACGCCGAGATGTTCGACGACGATTTTCTTCACGCGTTCTGCGGTATCGCTCATGGGACGTCCTTTGAGGCTCTTCCAGCCTTTTGTTGGTGCCGCGGAGACGGAAACTGGCCGACCGGCCTTGTTGCGGCAATGCAGGTTGGGTGGGCACGACCGCGCCGGTTCGCCCGGGTGAAAGGCCGGTATCACAACCTTTCGCGGTTTGGGAAGTTCTTAGGGTGGGCCGAAGTGGCCATCAAAAGCCCATTGCCATGCCACCATTGACATGGAGTGTCTGGCCGGTCACGTACCGCGCCTCATCGCTTGCGAGATAAATGACTGCGGCGGCCACATCCGCGGGCCTGCCGATCTCCCCCTGGGGAATGTTGGCAAGGATTGCGGCGCGGGTGTCGTCCGGCAAGCCGTCCGTCATGGGCGTTTCGATGTAGCCCGGCGCCACGACGTTTGCGGTAATGCCGCGGTTTGCCACCTCCCGCGCGATGGATTTGGTGAGGCCCACAAGGCCCGCCTTCGCCGCGGCGTAGTTTGCCTGCCCCGCATTGCCGGAAAAGCCGATGACGGAGCCGACGTTGACGATACGGCCCCACCGCCGGCGCATCATGCCGCGCAGGAACGCTTTCCCCAGGAGAAATGCGGCAGTGAGGTTTACGGACAACACAGCGTCAAAATCGTCATCCTTCATGCGCATAATCAGCCCGTCGCGCGTGATGCCCGCGCAGTTGACTAAAATGTCCACTGGTCCCGCCGCATCGGCATCCTTTGCCAGCGCAGCCAGCGCCTCGCGATCGGCAAGGTTTGCCGCAAGCGGCGTCGCCCCGAGCGGTTCGGCCGCAGCCGTTGCGCGCTCAAGCGTCGACCCGGTGACGATCAGCTTCGCGCCTTGCCCGGCCAAACCGGAGGCGATGGCATTGCCGATGCCGCCCGTCGCGCCGGTGACCAGCGCCGTCCTGCCGCTCAAATCGAGCATTTAGGCTTCCCTTCGTTTGGCGGCGTAGGTGCGCACATCGTCAGGCGTGTTGACCGTGCTTGCCGTGAGCGCCTTGTCGATCCGCCGCGCCAGCCCACTCAGCACCTTACCGGCACCGATCTCGACCAATTCGTCCACGCCGTCAGCCGACATTTCCGCAACGCTTTCGCGCCAACGCACGCGCCCTGTGACCTGAGCGACCAAACTTGTGCGGATCTCGTCAGGATCGCGCAGGGGCGATGCCGAGACATTCGCCATCAGCGGCACGGCCGGTGCTGCCAGCTTGGCAGTTGCGAGCGACTCTTCCATGGCTGCCGCGGCCGGCGCCATCAACGCGCAATGAAACGGCGCGCTCACCGGGAGCAGGATCGCCCGCTTGGCGCCTTTCTCCCGCGCAATGGCTGCGGCCCGGTCCACCGCCGCTTTTGCCCCCGAAACAACCACCTGACCTGGGGCGTTGTCGTTTGCCACCTCGCACACTTGGCCTTGCGCCGCTTCTTCGGCCACGGCCACAGCAGTGCCGAGATCAAGTCCGAGGATGGCAGCCATGGCGCCCTCTCCGCGCGGCACAGCGTTTTGCATGGCTGCGCCGCGCACCCGCAGGAGGCGGGCTGCATCGCTCACTGAAAGGGCGCCGGCGGCGGCGAGGGCGGAATATTCCCCTAAAGAGTGTCCGGCGACCATCACCGCATCGTCTAAGGTCACGCCCTCGGACTTCAGCGCTGCCAGGGCGGCGAGACTAACCGCCATGAGCGCTGGCTGAGCGTTTGCCGTCAGCGTCAGGGTGTCGTCGTCGCCTTCGAAAATGACCGCGGACAGCTTCTCGCCGAGCGCGTCGTCCACTTCGTCAAAAACGGCTTTGGCCGCAGGGTAGGCGTCGGACAGCGCGCGCCCCATCCCAACGGTCTGGCTTCCTTGGCCTGGAAAGGTGTAGGCGGCGGGCATGGTCTCCAGACACTTCGGCTCGGGTCTTCACGGCCGCTTCGGGAGCGCCACGGAGCGCAGGTGAAATCACCCACAGCTCGGCGCCGTCAAGCCCGGTGCGGTCGCAATTGGGGCAAGCGTGCAGGCTGCCACCCTCTTTCCACTTGATTTTTACGGGCTGAGTGCCCCATATCGCGCTCGCCGTCGGCCTGGGGCTGAAAGGTGGTGTGTGCGGTGCGTTTCGGGCTGCACGCAAGGCAAATCTGCCGTCCACCCTTGTCCCTGCTCGCGAAGGTCGGACGCCTCACGGGGCTTCGACGAGGCTTTGCGCCGGCTGCAAACACATCCGGGTGCGCGATGTCGCCGCCCCGAAATCAGAGGTGGGCATGCCCCTTTACGAATGCGTTTTTCTCGTCCGTCAGGACGTGTCGGGTCAGGCTGTGGACGAGCTGGTTGAGCAGTACACAGGCGTCCTCGGCGAACAAGGCGGCTCCGTCGGCCGCACTGAGAACTGGGGCCTCAAAACCCTTTCCTATCGCATCAACAAGAACCGGAAGGCGCATTTTGCGCTGATGGACATTGATGCGCCCGCGCCGGCCGTCCACGAGATGGAACGCCAGATGCGCCTCAACGAAGATGTTTTGCGCACCTTGACCGTGAAGGTGGAGGAGCACGAGGACGGCCCGTCTGTTATGAAGCAAAAGCGCGACCGTGATGACCGTCGCCGCCGCGAGCGTGGGGAGCGCGAAGGCGGCTTTGAGCGTGACGGCGCGCCGCGGCCTGACCGTGGCGACCGTCCCGAGCGGCGCGAGAGGGAGAGCGCATAATGGTCGACATTGCTCAGCTTCCCACGCGGCGTCCGTTCTTTCGTCGCCGCAAGACATGTCCCTTCTCCGGACCCAATGCGCCTCGCATCGACTACAAGGATGTGAAGCTCCTACAGCGTTACGTGTCGGAACGCGGCAAGATCGTGCCCTCGCGCATTACGGCAGTGTCTGCCCGCAAGCAGCGCGAGTTGGCGAAGGCCATCAAGCGTGCCCGCTTCCTCGGCCTCCTTCCCTACGTGATCAAATAGATTGGTCATTCGCGGCGTGGCTGCACGCCGCTGCCGGCCACCGTCTGGGGCGAAACCCCTAACCGCCTTCGCGCGGGACAGATTGGAGATGAAGTTACCATGCAAGTGATTTTGCTGGAGCGTGTGCCCAAGCTTGGTGAGATGGGCGAAGAGGTGAAGGTGCGCGACGGCTACGCGCGCAATTTCCTGCTGCCCCAGGGCAAAGCCCTGCGGGCCAACGCAGAAAACCGCGAGAAGTTCGAAAGCCAGAAGGCTGACCTTGCCGCCCGCAACGCCGAACGGCGGACGATGGCGGAGGCGTTGTCACAGCGGGTGGCGGGGAAGAGTTTTGTCGCGATCCGCCAAGCCGGGCAGACGGGCCAGCTCTACGGCTCGGTCTCCACGCGGGACATTGCCGATGTGTTGTCGGGCGAAGGCTTCCGCGTGGAGCGCCGGCAGGTGGATATGAAGACGCCGATCAAGACCATCGGCCTCCACGAAATCAGCCTCGTGCTGCACCCGGAAGTGATCGTGCCGGTCAGCATCAACGTTGCCCGCACCGCTGACGAGGCGGAGCGGCAGGCAGCTGGCGAGGACGTTCTGGCGCCTGAAATCGACGACGAAGACGACTTCGACGACGATGACGTGTTTGAAGATGCCACGCCGGAGCAAGAGCGTGAGCCGATCCCCGGTCAGGGCGAACAGCCTGACGTTTAGCGTCACCGCCGCAGGCGCGGTGTGAGCGCGCCCTCTCCGCTCGACACCGATCGGCTCGCCTTGCTTTACGCCGAGGCGCGCCGGCTGGAGGACGCGGGCGACATTCCCGGCGCGTGCGAAGCGTTCCGCGCCTGCCTTGCCTTTGATCCTGACGACCACTGCGGTGCTGCGCTTCGCCTTGCCCGCCACGGCGCTGCCGCCCCCGCCGCAGCGCCGCCTGCATACGTCGCAACGCTGTTCGACCAGACTGCGGACGCGTTCGATGCGATCCTTGTGGACCAACTTGGCTATGACGTCCCGCGCCTTGCCCGGGACCTGACAGGCCGGCACACGAAAGGGCCTCACCGGATCCTGGATGTGGGGTGCGGCACTGGGCTTTCCGGCGCGGTCTTCGCCGACATGGCATCGGACATCACGGGTGTTGACCTTGCCCAGGATATGCTGGCCCTCGCCGACGACCGAGACGTTTACGCCGACCTTTACGTGGGCGAAGCGGTCGCCTTCATGGAAGGCTGGGACGAAGCTCCGTTCTCCCTCAT
>JBCDFB010000083.1:0-9751 GCA_039178655.1 Pseudomonadota bacterium
CGTTGGCGCCCATCGCGCGCGCCGTTGCCGCATAGTCCGTGTCGTGCAGATCGGCCGATTGATAGGCCCCTTCCCCGTACAGGAGATGCTGAAGCGCCTTCACGTAGCCGGACGCGGCGTTGTTGACGACAACGACGGTCGCCTCCAGCCCCATCCTGATGGCCGTCTCCAACTCACCGAGCGTCATGTTGAAGCCGCCGTCGCCGGTCAGCGCGACGACTACACGGTCCGGCGCGGCGAGCTTGGCCCCCATGGCGCCGGGCAATCCATAGCCGATGGAGGCGAAGCCACGGTCTGGCACAAAGGCCCGGCCAGGCACGCGCGTATCAAATAGGAGACCACCCCAGTGGGCGGCAAACCCGCCGTCCGCCACAAAAATCCCGTCGTCCGGCAACGCGCCGCGCAACTCCTTCAGGAGCCGGCCCATCCCGATGGGCACTTCATCCGATTCGTAGCGCGGCCGCGCCTCCTCAACCCATGCCGCCTTTTTGTCCGCGATTTCGTCGTGGAACCCGCTGCGCCGCGCATTGGCTGCGGCACCGTCGCCCATTGCCTCGGCAAGGTCCTCAAGCCCTGCTTTCGCGTCCCCCCAAAGCCGCACCGTGGGCTGGAACGTGCGCCCCATCTCCTCCGCCACGATGTCCAGGTGGATGACCGCGCGGTCCGCCGGGGGCACGATGTAGCGCTTGGTGGCAATCTCGCCGAGCTTGCAGCCCACCACCAACAGCGCATCGGAGGCAGCGATAAGGTCGTTGGCGACCCGGTCGTAGCGGCCGAAAAGGCCCAGCGACAGCGGGTCCGTGCACGGGATCGCCCCCTTCCCGGTCAGGGTGTGGGCAACGGGAATGCCGTGACCGCGCGCGAAGGCGGTCAATGTCTCGCAGGCGCCCGAGATGTGAACACCGCCCCCGGCAAGCACAATCGGCCGCTCGGCCTTCGCCAAGAGCGCTGCGGCCTCAGCAAGCCCCTCCCGATCGGGCCGGCAGCGCAGCGCAGGCGCTGCCTGGAACGCCGGCGCAAGTTGGAAATCGCCGTCCTCAAAGCCATGGGTGCCGTGGGCCACGTCTTCGGGCACGTCGACCACCACAGGGCCCGGCCGGCCGCTGGTGGCAAGCTCGAAGGCGCGCCGCATCAGCTCGGGAATGCGCTTCACACTCTCCACGCGCAAAAACGCCTTCACCGCCGGACGCAGGATCGCCGCCTGATCGGTCTCCTGCGTCATGTTCTTGCCCGCATGGTCGCGGTTTGCGTCGCCCACCAGCACCACGAGCGGCGAGCCCGCGTTCAGCGCCTCCACCAGCCCGGTGACGAGATTGGTGGCGCCAGGCCCAAGGGTCGCATCCGCAAGCCCCACGCGGCCCGACACCTTGGCGTAGGCATCGGCCAGAAACACCGCGGAGCGCTCGTCGTTGATGAGATGGTGGTCAAGCCCCAGCCGCCGCGCCGCATCGTAGAACGGCAAAAGCTGAAAGCCCCCCATGCCGAACATGGGGCCGCCGTTGGCTGCCTTGATCATCCGGGCCAGCGCCTCGCCCCCGGTCATCTCGTTGCTCACGAGTTATTACCCCTTCAGTCACCGCGCCGGATGGCCGCCGCGCTCTGGGCAATGGTCACCCCCATGCCCGAGGCCATGTAGCCGCCGTCCACAAAAAGCGTTTGGCCGGACACGTAGCCGGCCTCCTCCGAGGCCAAAAAGCCCACGGCGTGTGCCACCTCGGCCTCTTCGCCATACCGGCCCATGGGGATGGTGCGTGCGTAATCCGCCCGTGCCTCCGCCGTGTGGGTGTCCCTTGAAAGGGGCGTGTCCACCGGCCCCGGTGCGATGGCATTGGCCGTGATCCCATAGGGGCTCAGCTCCAGCCCCATCTGCCTTGTGAGCTGGATGAGCCCGGCCTTTGCAACACCGTAGGCGGTCCGCCCGAACCCGGCCCGCGCGCCGGAAATGGACGCAATGGAGATGAAACGGCCCGGCAGATTGTGCGCGACCAGATCCACGGCCGCCCGGCGAAACACATCAAAGCCCCCGGTGAGGTTGACGTTAAGGCTCGCGGCAAATGCATCGCGAGGGGTATCCAGGAACGGCACCACCTCGGCAATGGCGGCCGAATGGATCACCACACCGATGGGCCCCAGCGCGTCGTAGGCGGTGCGATAGGCGCTCTCCACGGCGTGCGGATCGCCCAAATCGCACAAAAGGCCGAAGGCGTCAGGCAGCTTGGCCGCCTGCCCCTCCACATCGCCAACCACATCCATCAGCGCGATTTTGCGCCCCGGCGCCAGCACCTCGGCAATCTTGAAGCCCAGCGCGCCGGCCCCGCCGGTGATGAGCACCGTGCGCGGGATGTCCGGTGCACCGCTCATGGTGAGGGCACCGTCAGCGTCAGCCCGCCATCAACGGGAAGGAGCGCGCCGGTGATGTAGCCTGCCGCGTCGGAGGCCAGAAAAACGCTCGCCTCCGCCACATCCCACGCCGACCCCTGCCGCTTCATGGGCGCAGCCGCCGCCCGCCGCTCCGCCAAGCCATCGTGCGACGTCGCCTTTCCGGCAATCATCGCGGTCACATGGGGGGTGTCGATGAGGCCGGGCATCACCACATTGGCCCGTACCCCGTCCGCGGCATGGGTAATGGCAATGGTCTGCGCCAAGCGGTTGAGCGCTGCTTTGGACGCTTCGTAGGAGGCGTAGGCGTAGCCGCCTGATCGAACGGCGGCCACGGAAGAGATGAACACGAAGACCCCCTTCTTCTGGGCAAGAAACAGCGGGAGCGCCGCCCGCGCGGCCAACATTGCACCATCCACGTTGACGGAAAACACCGTGCGCCAGTCTTCAATCGGTGCATCCGCAACGCCCCCGGGCCGCGAAACCCCCACGTTGAAGTGCACCACGTCAAGGCCGCCGAAGCGCGCGCGGCACGCATCAATCGCCTTGCCGGCTGCGCCGTTTACGGTGACATCGGCGGCAAAGTGCGCCGCCTCGCCCTCCTCCTCGGCAACCATCTGCGCGGTTTCTTCAGCCGCCTCGCCCACCTTGTCCACGCACAGGACCTGCGCCCCCTCCCGCGCATACAAGAGCGCTGCGGCCTTACCGTTGCCCACGCCCGGCCCCACCGAGCCTGCGCCAAACACCACAACGCGCTTGCCCGCCATGCGCCCCTTCATGGCGACAGCGCACGGGGTAGCCAAAGCACCAGGTCGGGCGCAGCAATGGCGATCCCCAACACGGCGATCTGCAACAGCACGAACGGAATGATCCCGCGGTAGATCTGCGCCATGGACACCAGATCCCCGGCCGCGCCCTTTAAGTAGAACAGCGCAAATCCGAATGGTGGCGTCAAAAAGCTGGTCTGAAGGTTGATCGCCATCAGCACCGCGAACCAGTACACAAGGTCGCCCCGCGCCACGTGTTCGCCCAGATCCATAATGGCGATGATGGGCGCAAAGATCGGCAGAACGATCAGCGTGATCTCGATCCAGTCGAAGAAGAACCCCATGACGAAAATCATGATCATCATGGCAAACAGCAGCCCCCAATCCCCCAGCGCCAGGGATTGGGCGGTGTCGATCAGGAACGCGTCACCGCCGATCTTCTTGAAGATGTAGGAAAACGCCGTCGCGCCGACAAAAATGAAGAACAGCATCGCGACCGTGCGCACCGCCCCGTCAGCACTGCCGGACAGCACCTTCCAGTTCAGCCTGCCGCGCAGCAGCCCCAAAAGCAGCGCTCCCGCAGCGCCGATCCCTGCCGCCTCCGTAGGCGTTGCAAAGCCCCCCAAAATAGAGCCCAAGACCATGACGATGAGCGCAATGGGCACCAAGAGCGCAACCACGGTCTGCTTCCACAGCCCCACCCGCTCCTCATCGGAAAGGGGCGGCGCTTTCGGCGCGGCGGACGGATTAAGCGCGGCAAACAGCGTGATGTAGGCAACGTAAAACAGGGACAGCGCCAGCCCCGGCAGCAGCGCCGACACGAAAAGGCGCCCGATGGAGACCGACAAAAGGTCCCCCATGAAGACCAGCATGATGGACGGCGGAATGAGGATGCCCAGCGTCCCTGCCGAGGCAACCGTGCCGGTGGCAAGGGCCGGGCTATAGCCCCGTGCCATCATGGTGGGCAGCGCCAGAACGGTCAGCATCACCACGGAAGCCCCGATGATGCCCGTTGCGGCGGCGAGGATCGTCCCCATCAGAACCACCGCAAGTCCGAGCCCGCCAGGCACCACCCGCATCAGACGCTGCAAGGTGATGAGAAGATCTTCGGCAATGCGCGTCCTCTCCATCACCAGCCCCATGAAAATGAACATGGGCGCAGCCACCAGAACCGGGTTTTCGATGGTCCCGCCGAAGATGCGGTTGGGGATAAGCGTTGCTTGGACGATGCGCATCTCGCCCAGCAGGATCGCCGCTATGCCGAAGATGAGGGAAACACCCATCAGCATGATGGCCACAGGCGCGCCGGAGAAGAGCCCAACAATCAGCGCCAAGAACATCAGCCCCGGCAAAAGATCGGTGAGGAGTTCCATGGCTAGGAGGCAGCCCCGTCCTGCCGCTCGAACGGTGTGGCGATGAGGTCTGGCCGCCGCAGCACCACGATGGCCCGCAGCGCAACGGCAAGGCCGCCGCACATGGCAAGGATCGCCGACAGCGGCACCGCGGATTTGATGATCCACCGATCCGGCAGGCCGATCCCGCCGGGCGAACCCTCACCGCGCACGAACGCCCGCTCAGCGAACGCAAAGCCATAGTAGGTCACGAACAGCATAAACGGGATGAGAAAGAGGAAGATGGCGGCGACTTCGATTTTGAGCCGCGTGCGTCCCTTCATCTTTAGCGCAAACACGTCAATGCGCACATGCGCGTCCTTCAGATAAGCGTATCCGAAGGCGAGGACCGCGATGGCACCATGCAAATGCCACTGTAATTCCTGCAAAACCACAGAGTTCGTGTCAAAATACTGGCGGCCGCCCACGTCATAGACGATGACCGCCGCCAGCACGAACAACAGCGCGCCGCACAGGACCGCGAAAGCGCGGCATGGCAAAGCAAGCCACGCCGCCACTTTGAGCAAGCTCCGCAACGGAGGCGCCGGTTACTGCAGGTAGCCGAAGCTCGCCCACTCCGCATACTTCTCGCGGAAGTCCGAGAAGCTGGACCACACCTTGGCAAAGGTCTCGTCCTCGGCGCTCATCTCCGCGACCACCTCTTCCCAGGCGGCACGGAACGCTTCCAGCATTTCAGGGCTCCATTTGCGGAACTCAACACCCGCCTCACGCAGCGTTGCCATGGGCGCAAGCTGCATGGATTCCCCGCGCGCCATGGAAAGCGCCACGTTCGCGGCACACACCTCTTCAATGGCCGCCTTGTGCTGGTCAGGCAGCCCGTCCCACACACCCTGGTTGACGATGAGCGTGATCAGCGACGTCTGCTGGTGCCAGCCGGGGAAGTAGTAGTTGTTCGCGTAGGTGTTCATCTCAAGATTGAGATCGATGGCCGGGAAGGAGATTTCGGCCGAATCAATGGTGCCGAGCCGCAGCGCCGTCATGGTGTCGGCCGGCGGTAACGACTGCGCCTGGACGCCAAGCTTTTGCAGGACACGCGCGCCAAGGCCGAAGATGCGCATCTTGAGGCCGGAAAGGTCTTCCACCGAATTGATGGGCTCGCGGAACCAGCCGGACGCTTCGGGCACCAGCACAGCGCAAAGCTCGGTGTGGACATCATACTGCCCGCCGATCTCGTTCCACATGGTTTCGCCGCCGCCCTCGTACCACCAGGCAACGTACTCCTTCACGTCAGGACCAAAGGGCACGGCCGTGAAGAGCGCCGCGGCGGGGATGATCCCCTGCGCAAAGCCCGGCGAATACCAGCCCGCGTCCACCGCGCCCGTGGACACTGCATCCCAAATTTCGTTGGAGGCCACGATGGCGCCGGGGTCGTTGAACTCGATGTTGAGTTCGCCGCCGGTGAGGCGGGACACCCGCTCGCCCAACTCCTTGCCCGTGTCACCCAAGAGCGGCAGCGTGCCGGCATAGATGGACTGCATGACAAGCGTGTCGGCCTGCGCCGCCGACACCATGGACAGCGCGGCCGCCGCCGCGAAGGTCTGTTTCAGCACCATATCCTCCCGAATTGACGGCCGTTTCTTATGGTTCGGCCTTTGGTTACTCATAGCCTCCGCCATGCGCCCGGCACAACGGCCTTCATCTTCTGCCGTTCAACTGGGCTTACGCGGGCACCAGCATCGCCCGGGCCCGCTCCGCGATCTTGTGCGCCGTCACCCTCAGCACGTCCTCCATGGTGGGCGCGTAGGCGATGGGCGCGCGCGGCGCCCCCACCCGCGCAATGGGCGACTTGAGGGGCACATGCTCAGCAACGCTCGCGGCCACCTCCGCGCCGAAGCCGCTCACCGCAACCGCCTCGTGCGCCACGAGAAGCCGGCCCGTCTTGGCCACGGAAGCAAACACCGCCGCCTTGTCCCACGGCCATAGGGTGCGCAGGTCGATCACCTCAGCCTCCATGCCGTAGGCCGCCAAATCGTCCGCCGCCTTGACCGCTTCGTGCACACAGGCCGACCACGACACGATGGTGAGATCGCTCCCCTGTCGCCGCACCGCAGCCTTGCCGAGCGGCGCTGGACCTGCCTCCAAATCCACCTCGCCCTCCAGCGGCCAAAGCCCCTTGTGCTCCATGTAAACCACAGGGTCGTCGCAGCGGATGGCGGCCTTCAGCAGCGCGAAATTGTCCGCAGGCGTTGCCGGGCACACCACCACAAGGCCAGGGATGTGGGTGTACCAGGCCTCCAGCGATTGGGAGTGCTGGGCGGCGGAGGAGCGCCACATGCCGATGGGTTCGCGCACCGTCATGGGCACCTTGGATTGCCCGCCGAACATGAAGCGCGCCTTCGCCCCCTGATTGATGAGCTCATCCACGGCGCACAGCGCAAAGTCGGAAAAGCGCATCTCCACCACCGGGCGCGTCCCGGTCATGGCCGCGCCCACCGCAACGCCCATGATCGCCGCCTCGGAGATGGGCGCATCCGACACCCGGTCCGGCCCGAACCGCTCCACAAGCCCCTTATACTGGCCGAACACACCGCCCCGCCCAAGGTCCTCTCCCAGGCACCAGACAGTCTCGTCCCGCGCCATTTCGTCCGCGAGCGCCCGGTTGCCGGCCGCAATGTAGCTGAGCGTTTCCACTAAAATGCGACCTCGCGCGGCGAACCCACATCCTGCACGTCGTCGAATGCGCCGCCTGCGTCCGGATAGGGCTGCTCGGCGGCAAAGGCGCCGTGCTCCGCCATTTCCTCTCGCGCGCCATCCTCGTCCGCATCAAGGTCGGTGTCGCTGACGCCCGCAAGGATCAGCGCCTCGCGGCACATGGTGATGGGGTCTTCCTCATTAATGCGCCGGCTCACCTCGTCCGCCGGGCGATAGCCACCTGCGTCGGATGCAGTGTGCCCTGTGTGCCGGAAGGTGACGGCGTGGATCAGCATGGGCCCGCCGCCGGAGCGCACAGCATCAATGGCCGTGCGGGCCGCTGCATCCACCGCAGCCACGTCGTTGCCGTCCACCTGCTCGGCCGGCAAGCCAAGGCTTCTGGCCCGCGCAGCGGCACCGTCGCCCGCCGTCATGTCGCTGGTGCGGGTGGTGGCGGCCCAGTCATTGTCCTCGCACACGAACAGCACCGGCAGATGAAACACCTTCGCCCAGTTGAGCCCCTCCAAAAACGGGCCGCGGTTGATGGCCCCGTCGCCAAACAGGCAGCACACAATCTCCCGGCTGCCCAGGAGCTTGATGGCGTGGGCCGCGCCCGCCGCGATGGTGATATTGGCCGACACCACACCATTGGCGCCCAGCATTCCGACGCCGAAATCGGCAATGTGCATGGAGCCGCCCTTGCCGCCGCAGGAGCCGCCCACGCGGCCGAACAACTCGCACATCATGGCCCGCGGGTCGGCGCCCTTTGCCAGGGTGTGTCCGTGGCCGCGGTGGGTGGAAAGAAGCTTGTCCGTCACCTCAAGGTTCGACACGACGCCCGCGGCAACCCCCTCCTGCCCTATGGACGGATGGATCGCGCCCAGCACCCTCCCGGCCGTGGCGCCGGCGATCGCCTCTTCCTCAAATGCCCGAATGCGCAGCATCAGCCGGTGGTGCGCTCTGAGGCGCTCGGTATTGGTATTGGGGCGCATGGAAGCTCGTTGCATCGTGGGAAGGCAGTCTGCGCAAGCGCGCGCCACCACGCTAACGCCACCCCTGCCCCGGTCAACCCGACGGGCGCGGAAAGGATTGACGGGCCACGAAATGCGGGGACCTTGCCGCCAGGCTGAATGCGGCCGGCCAGGCGTTGCGCAAGGGCGGCAACAATCCCTTAAGGCGCTGCCTCCGCTTCCGCGGCAGCGCCTCAAAGGTGGGGCGGGTTGCGCGTCAGCGCCCCCGCTGACCGCGGGGACAGACGGCGTAAGTCGCCTAAGCCGGGACCGGTGTTTGCGGCTGCCGCAACCGCGTCCACAGGATGACGATGGCGCCGATGATGGCAAGGTTGCCCACCGCCTGGAGCGTCAGCTGCGTTGCGGTCAACTGGCCGATCATTGTGTAAATGTAAGCGCCGTATCCAATGCCCAGAAGCTGCTCAGCCACGGCCACCCAAAGGAAATTGATGTAGCGGGCAGGATCCAGCAGCATGATGAAGTAAACCCCGGCCAGGAGCAGCATCACCATCCCGTATTGCTTGCTCATGGCGAGCAATGCGTCACTCCAGCCCGGCCCGGGCGACCAGCCCACAATGTCAGCGCCGACTTCGGGGAAGAAAGTGGATAAAATCCCAAACGCTGCATGCCAGATGACCCACACCACCAGCCCGATCCGCAGCACCAACAATGCAGACATTCCGCCCCCTCAGCGCGTGTTGTTACAATTTTCCTATGCAGACATGGAGCACGGGGGCAGCGGGGCAATTAGGAAAACTTCTCTAAGGCATATCCCGCTGGGATTGGTTCACTCTGAGCGACAAGGAATATGCGCAAGCGTTTGAATCTGGTGCATGTTCTTGCTGCTCGATTCATCCCAATCGTGCGAAGCATGCACTAAAGGCGTCAGATCATCATGTCCGCTGAAAGCACATCATCCATCGAACCCCACATCGCCCACACTGTGACGAAGCTTGCCGGCGCAGAGGGGCGCGTGGTGGTGTGCGGCTCCCACGGCGGGCGCTATGCGGGGCTCGCAGCCTGTGCGGCGGGGGTGAAAGCCATCCTCCTCAACGATGCAGGCCGCGGTCTCGACGACGCGGGGACGGAAGGCATTGCCATCTGCGCGGACAACGGCATGGCCGCCGCAACGCTCGACCATGACAGCTGCCGCATTGGCAACGCGGAAGACGGGTATGCGCGGGGCATCGTGTCCAAGGCGAACCGGTTGGCCGCCGCGCTCGGCGTCGCCCCCGGCACCACCGCGAAGGAAGCCGCAAAGCTCCTCGCCGACGCACCGAAACCCACCAACCGGCCCGAGCTTGGCACCGAGCACAGGTCCGTGCGCACCCTGGGCGAGCTCCGCCTCGTGGTGATCGACAGCGTCTCCCTCGTGAAGGAGGACGAGGACGAGGGCGCGCTCGTCGTCACCGGCTCCCACGGCGGTTTGGTGGGCGGCGATCCGGCCAGCGCAGGGCGCGCCAACGCCTTTCTGTTCGCCTTCAACGACGCCGGCATCGGCATCGACGACGCGGCCATCACCCGCCTCCCCATCCTCGCTGAGCGCGGGACC
>JBCDFB010000084.1:0-9678 GCA_039178655.1 Pseudomonadota bacterium
CGCTCGCCGCACCGCCGTTTTGCGCAGCGTACATGAGTTCCGCTTCGATGACCGCCGCTTCGTCCGCCGGCACCTCTTCAGCCGCGGCAGGGGTTGGTGCTTCAGGCGCCTCTTGGGCGCTCAATGCGAACGGGGTGATTGATGCAGTCACGAAGACGAGCACCACGGCGGCAGCACGACAACTCAACACAAGACTATGCCTCAGCGGTAGACGGCTTCACAAATGGCACATTGCACGGGGGACTTGTCCTGAGATTGTCCCAAGGCCCCGCTCAAGATGCCATGACGCATGGCAGCGCAGCAGATTCTGTCCCCCCAATGGTCACTCCGCCACATTAGGATGAAGCGTGAGACTTAAGGAGACCTGAATGATCCCCCGCTATTCCAGGCCCGAAATGGCGCAGATCTGGTCTGCGGACGCCAAGTTTCGGATCTGGTTCGAGATCGAAGCGCACGCTGCCGAAGCCATGGCGCAAATTGGGACGATCCCGTCGGAGGCAGCCCGCGTCATCCGCGAAAAAGGGGGCGCTGCGGTTTTCGACGTGGAGCGCATTGATGCGATTGAGCGCGAAACGCGCCACGATGTGATCGCCTTTTTGACCCATCTGGCAGAATTTGTCGGGCCGGAGGCGCGGTTCGTGCACCAGGGTATGACCTCATCGGATGTGCTGGACACGACGCTTGCCGTGCAGCTGACCCGTGCGGCGGATATCTTAATCACCGATGTGGACCACCTGCTCGGCGTGCTGAAGACGCGGGCGCTGGAACACAAGAACACTGCAACCATCGGCCGAAGCCATGGCATTCACGCCGAGCCCACCACCTTCGGCCTGAAACTCGCCCAGGCGTATGCGGAGTTTGACCGAGGGCGCGAGCGGCTGATCGCAGCGCGGCGAGAGGTGGCCACGTGCGCCATTTCCGGTGCTGTCGGGACGTTTGCCCACATCGACCCGCGGGTTGAGGCCCATGTGGCCGAGCAGATGGGCTTGTTGGTGGAGCCCATCTCCACACAGGTCATCCCCCGGGACCGCCACGCTGCATTCTTTTGCGCGCTGGCCGTGGTCGCCTCTTCGGTGGAACGGCTGGCGACGGAGGTGCGCCACCTCCAGCGCACAGAGGTGGGCGAGGTTGAAGAAGCCTTCGGCAAGGGCCAGAAGGGCTCATCAGCCATGCCCCACAAGAAGAACCCTGTGCTGACCGAAAACCTCACCGGGCTTGCGCGCATGGTGCGGGCCTACGCGGTGCCTGCGCTGGAAAACGTCGCGCTTTGGCACGAGCGGGACATCTCCCACTCGTCGGTGGAGCGGATGATTGGGCCGGACGCGACGGTGACGTTGGACTTTGCGCTCCACAGGCTCACCGGCGTGATGGAGGGCCTCGTCGTCAACGCCGAACGCATGGCGCAGAACCTTCAGGCGCTGGGCGGGCTGATCCACTCCCAGCAGCTTCTGCTGACGCTCACACGCCATGGTGTCTCGCGCGAGGATGCTTACCGGATGGTCCAGCGCAACGCCATGCGCGCGCACGGCGGCGAAGGGGCCTTTCGCGATTTGGTGGAGGCTGACGACGACATCACCTCTTTGACCAGTTTGGCGGAGCGGGATGCAGCCTTCGACGATGCGGCCCACCAGCGGAACGTGGATACGATCTTCGCCCGCGTGTTCGGCGATCTGGTGAACGACGAATAAAAACGTCCACCGGCGTGAAAGGGTTTGCTAACCCTCTTCATTAACTCTGGCGCGCATCCGACGATGGAGATGCGCCATGCTTCGCTGGACCGCCGTCACGGCCGCGCTGGCCGTATTTGTTACAGGCTGCCAGGTGGACCCCAGAACGACCGGGGTGCCGCGCGCGGTCGGAATGGCGAAATCGACGGCCATTCCCGGTTGCCGCGCGGGGCCGGTGCGCAGCGCGCTCGCAGGGCGCGTCATCAGGGTGAGCCGCATCTCCGACATTGCGCTTGGGCCGAAGGAGGTTGTGCTGACGTTCGACGACGGTCCGCTTCCGGGCCGTACCGAACGCATTCTGGCAACGCTTGACCGGTATGGCGTGCAGGCAACGTTTTTCGTGGTGGGGCGGATGGCGCGAGCGTACCCCTCCTCGGTGCGCCGCATTGCGCAGGCGGGGCATTCTGTGGGGCACCATACCGACACCCACCGAAACCTCGCGCGGATGGGGCGGAAAGCCGCCCTGGTGGAAATTGCGCGGGGTGAGCGGGCCGTCGCCAAGGCGCTGATCGGCTCCGGGCGGACGGCCGCACCGTTCTTCCGCTTTCCTTACCTTGCCCACACAACAGCGTTGCGCCGGGCGCTTGCCGCACGCGGCACGGTGGTTATCGACGCCGACATCGATTCCAAGGATTACTTTAAGCAGAGCCCATCAAAGGTGTTGGCGCGCACCTTGGCGCGGCTGCGGCGCAAGGGCCGCGGGGTGGTGCTCTTCCACGACATTCACGAGCGAACAGTCCGCCTTTTGCCGGGCTTTTTGGCGGCGCTGAAAAAAGGCGGGTTCAAGGTCGTGCACTTGGTGCCGGCGAACGCGGGGCGCTGCCCACCGGTCCGCGCATCCTGATGGACATGCGCGGTTGGTCCCGCGCATGTCTCATGCGTTGCGGTGCGAGGTTCAGGCGTCCTGGATTGCAGAGAGCTTCCAGGGCGTGCCGGGCTGCCGCACAAAGGTCCAGACCTCAACCACCTCCGTCGGGGTGTCTGGATCGCCGTCGATCACGTCACCGCTTTCGCGATCACGCATCACGTCGACGCTGGAGTAGCGCATGGCGACGGTGGCGTACTCGTCATCGCCCTCGCGCCACGCTTCGGAGAGGTCGCCCTGCAGGAGCTTTACGTCCCTCACGTCGTTTCGGCGTCCGTTAATGGCGTTTTCGGAAAGCTCTTCGGACAGGAATGAGACGATCTCGGGTGTCGCCCTGTCACGCAGCCCGCGATAGTCCTCGCGCGCGAAGGCCGCCTGGATCTCGTACAGAAGCTGCTCAAAGGCGTCGAAATCCTCCATGGTGATGCCGATTTCGTCCGCACCGCCTTCGGCGAGATCTCCGCCGTCGGCTGACGGCGCGTCGATGTCCAAGGGCCGGCTCGCCGGCGCAGATTGGCCGCCACCAAAGGGCTGTGGCGCAGATGCGTAGGGCGAGGTTTGTGCCCCGGACGGGCCGCCCGCGAAGGCAGGGCCGCTCTGCCGGCCGCGCAGCATGCGCATCACGAACCAGATGACGAGGGCGATCAGCGCCACTTGGACGATGAGGCCCAGGAAGCCTGCAAATCCGCCGAGGCCGCCGCCCAGCAGTAGCCCCACCAGACCGCCAAGCATTAGACCACCCAGGAGGCCGCCCATCATTCCCCCGAACATGCCGGGGCGATTGGCCTGCTGGGTTTGGCCGGCTCTGCCCGGAGACTGTGCGCCGGGCTGGTTGGTCTGCTGGCGCGGGGTCATGGAGCGGTCGATGGGATTGGCGCGGTTCGGTGCCGTGCGGGTTGCAGCCGGCGCTTCAAAGGTGCGCGCGCCGCGGCTGCCGAACCTGCCCCCGCGCCGGGCCTCCGCAAAGTCGACGGCGACCAGCGTTAAGCCAATGGTCGCAATGGCCAGAATGATCAAAGCTCGAAACCTGTGAAGGGCGCGCATGGACTGACTGTCTCCAATGGATGCGTGAACAGGATATGGGGCGGTTGAGCGCTGTTTCACCGGTTTCAGAGCGCTGAGCGTTGCGGCGCTCTGCGATCTCATCGGCCGCGGCGACGGTGGACGCCGGCCCGGGCGCCCGATAAGAGTGCGGCCACCCCATGCGCCTCGATTAGGTGGGCAAATGTCTCTGGTTTCGCTGTTCTTCTACCTGTTCGCCACCGTCATGCTGGCGTCAGCCCTCATGGTCATTGCCTCGCGCAACCCGGTCCACTCGGTACTGTTCCTGATCCTCGCCTTCCTGAACGGTGCGGGCCTCTTCATGCTGGCGGGAGCGGAGTTTTTGGCCCTTATTCTGATCGTTGTTTACGTCGGCGCTGTGATGGTCCTGTTCCTGTTCGTGGTCATGATGCTTGACGTGGACTTTGTGGAGCTGCGCCAGGGGTTCATGCAGTATCTGCCGGTCGGCGCGCTGGTGGGGATCGTGTTGCTTGTGGAGCTGTTGCTCGTCATCGGCGCCTATGCTCTGACACCCATTGCCGCGCAGACGGCGGCTTTGCCCATGCCATCGCCTGATAACGTGTCCAACACGGAGGCGCTGGGGCTCGTCCTTTACACCCGCTACGCGTTTTACTTTCAGATCAGCGGGCTCATTTTGCTGGTGGCGATGGTCGGCGCCATCGTGCTGACCCTCCGCCACAACGAAAAAGCCAAAAAGCAGGACGTGGCGGCGCAAGTTGCCCGCCGGCCCGAGGAGGCGGTGGATGTGCGCGATGTGGCGCCGGGCCGCGGCCTTCAATCATGATCGGCCTCTCCCACTACCTCACGGTTGCGGCGATCCTCTTCGTCATCGGCGTGTTCGGCATCTTCATTAACCGGAAGAATGTCATCGTCATTTTGATGTCCATCGAACTCATTCTGCTGGCGGTGAACATCAACTTCGTGGCCTTTTCCGCCGCGCTTAACGACCTGGTGGGCCAGGTATTTGCGCTGTTTATTTTGACCGTCGCGGCCGCGGAAGCTGCCATAGGCCTTGCGATTTTGGTGGCCTTCTTCCGCAACCGTGGCACCATCGCGGTGGAAGAAATCGATACTCTGAAGGGCTAGATCACCGTTGCGGCTGGCGCTGTGCGGGGCTGGGGCCATCGGCGTAAAACACGCTGAGGCGATCGCCGCGGCCGGTTTTACGCTCTGCGCCTACGCCGACCCTGTGCCACGTCCGCACGAGCCGTCCCTGCGCGGCGTTCCGTGGCACACTGACATTGAAGCGCTGATCGGGGCGGAGCATCCGGACGGGATCGTGATTGCGACCCCCAACGCGCTGCATAGGGCTCATGCCCTGAGCGCGATTGAGGCCGGCATTCCTGCACTGGTGGAAAAGCCCATCGCGCTCACCCGCGTCGATGGGCAGCAGATTGTCGACGCGGCGCGGCAAGCAAACGTGCCGGTCGCCGTCGGCCACCATCGCCGGCACGGTGCAGCTCTTTCAACCGCAAAGCGGGTGATTGAGGACGGGACGCTCGGCACCGTGCGGATGGTCCATTGCAGTGCATGGCTTCACAAGCCGGACGGATACTTCGATCCTTCCTGGCGGCGCAGTGCCGGTGCGGGTCCAATTCTCACAAACCTCATTCACGACATTGATGCGCTGCGCTTCCTCCTTGGCGATATCGTTGCGGTGGAGGCGATGGCCGCACCTTCCGCGCGCGGCCATGAGGTGGAGGATGCAGCGGCGGTGCTCTTGCGATTTGCGTCAGGCGTGCTGGGCACTGTGAGCGTCTGCGACGGGGTGACGGCCCCCTGGAGTTGGGAGCGGACCGCACGCGAGAACCCCATGTACCCACCCGTTCAGGAAAGCGCGATCTGGATCGGCGGATCTGACGCGGGACTGTCGCTGCCGGACCTTACCCTGTGGCGTCACGCCGGCCCGCGGGACTGGACTGTCCCGCTTCAGGCAGAGCGCCTCACCGTGACCGTCCACGACCCGCTCGTTGCCCAGATCAAGAATTTTTGTGCAGCCATTCGCGGTGAGGGCGCGCTTGTCGCACCGGCTGCTGAGGGGCTGAAAACACTGGAGGCTGTTGACCTCGTGACCGCAAGTGCTGGGGCGAAGGGCGTCGTCGCGGCGCAATCTGCGCATTGCCTCTAGGAAAAGATGCGGCAGCGCCGCGCGGCCTCAGGACGGTGGACGGCGGCCGCCGCTCTCGTCTATGAGGCGCTGTGGCGGAAGGCTGGTGCGCCCTCCACGGCGGACTGGGTCGCTTAACGCTGCATCCTCCCGGCGGTCTGGCGCGCGGCGACGAAACACGCTGAGGGCTCACGTCCATGCTTGAACTGATCGTTTTCCTGCCGCTCGTGGGCTTTTTGTTTGCCTTTTTGCTCGGCAGGCAGGTGGGCGCCATGGCTGCCATGGTGGTCACCACAGGCATTTTGTTCGTCTGTGCAGCGCTCTCCTGGGTGATCTTCCTCCAATATGCGGGCTCCGCCGCGCCGACAGAGCGCATTCTGATTGCTGAGTGGATTGTCTCAGGTGACCTGGAGATCGCCTGGCGTCTACGGCTGGACACGCTGACGGCGGTGATGCTGGTTGTGGTCACCACAGTATCGTCGCTCGTCCATCTTTATTCGTTCGGCTACATGAGCCACGATCCGGGTAAAGCGAAGTTCTTCTCCTATCTTTCGCTGTTTACTTTCGCCATGTTGATGCTGGTGACGGCGGATAACCTTGTCCAAATGTTCTTTGGCTGGGAGGGTGTTGGCCTTGCATCCTATCTGCTCATCGGCTTTTACTCTGACAGGCCATCGGCAAACGCGGCGGCCATCAAAGCCTTTGTGGTCAACCGCGTTGGCGACTTTGGCTACCTTTTGGGCATCTTCACCCTCTTTGCGCTGACCGGCGCGGTGAACCTTGACGCGATCTTCGCCGCGGCCCCGGCACTCTCGGAAGTTTCGTTTAACTTCATGGGCTTCGAGGTCCCCGCGCTGGAGCTTGCCTGTCTTCTCCTCTTCATCGGGGCGATGGGCAAAAGCGCACAGTTCCTGCTTCACACCTGGCTGCCTGACGCCATGGAAGGGCCAACCCCCGTGTCGGCGCTGATCCATGCGGCGACGATGGTGACAGCCGACGTCTTCATGGTGGCGCGCATGTCACCGGTGTTTGAATTTGCACCGGGGACGCTCGCCTTCGTGACGTTCATCGGCGCCACCACGGCCTTCTTTGCCGCCACGGTGGGCTGCGCGCAGAACGACATTAAGCGCGTGATCGCCTACTCCACCTGCTCGCAGCTCGGCTACATGTTCGCAGCGCTTGGGGTCGGAGCCTACGGCATCGCCATCTTCCACCTGTTCACGCACGCCTTCTTCAAGGCACTGCTGTTCCTGGGCGCCGGCTCCGTCATCCACGCCATGCATGATGAGCAGGACATGCGGCGGATGGGCGGGCTCTACAGAAAGATCCCGCTGACCTACGCGGGGATGATGGTCGGGACGCTCGCCCTCATCGGCTTTCCCTACACGGCGGGCTACTTCTCCAAGGACCTCATCGTGGAAGGGGCGTTCGCCGGACAAAACGCCTTCGCCATGTATGCCTACGTGATGTTGGTGGTGGCGGCGCTCCTGACCTCGTTCTACTCCTGGCGCCTGGTCTTCATGACTTTCCACGGGAAAACGCGGGCGAATGCGGACACGTTCAAGGCCGCGCACGAGTCCCCGCTCACCATGCTCATCCCCATGGCCGTTTTGGCCGTGGGCGCGCTGGGTGCGGGCTATGTGTATCACTACGATTTCGAGGCCGATCCGCTCGGTTCGTTCTGGGCGGGGTCCATCTTCGCGGGGCCCGGCAACGACGTCCTACACGACCTTCATGAAGTTCCGGGCTGGGTGGTGCTGTCGCCGACGCTTGCAATGCTTGTGGGCTTTGCCATTGCCGTTCTCACCTACGTGTTGGTGCCAAGCCTGCCCAAGCGTTTCGTGGAGGCTTTCCCGCGCACCCACGCCTTCTTCCTGAACAAATGGTATGTGGACGAATTGTACGATTTCCTATTCGTTCGCCCCTGCCGCGCCCTTGGGCGTTGGTTCTGGATCAACGACGGCAAGGTGATTGATGGGGTGGGGCCTGACGGGATTGCCGCGCGGGTGAAGGACATCGCCGCCTACGCCGTCCGGGCGCAATCTGGATACCTCTACCACTATGCGTTTGTCATGCTCGCGGGGATCGCCGTGTTCATCACGCTCATGATCGCCTTCAACCGGGGCATTCTGTGACGCAGCCGACGCGGGCGAGCAGCGCGCCATGAGCGACTGGCCGCTCCTTTCCATCCTCATTTTCCTGCCGCTTGTGGGCGTGGCCTTCATTCTGGCCGTCCGCGGCAACGATGAGGCGGCAACTGAGAACATCCGCCGCGTTGCGCTGATTACGACGGTCTTCAATTTCGTCATCAGCCTGTCGCTCTGGGTGCTGTTCGACCCGGCGGAACCCGGCTTCCAGTTCGTGGAGAAGACCGACTGGATCCCCGGCCTCGTTTCCTACCACTTGGGGGTGGACGGCATCTCGATGCTGTTCGTCATCCTCACCACCTTCCTGATGCCGTTCTGCATTTTGGCCTCCTGGCGCTCGGTGACCGACCGGGTGCGCGAGTACATGGTGGCCTTTCTAATCCTTGAGACGCTGATGGTGGGCGTCTTCTGCGCGCTCGACATCGTCATTTTTTACATTTTCTTCGAAGGCGGCCTCATTCCGATGTTTCTCATCATCGGCGTCTGGGGTGGGCCGCGGCGCATCTACGCCACCTTTAAGTTCTTCCTCTACACGCTGGTCGGCTCGCTTTTGATGCTGATCGCCATCATCGCCATGTACTGGGAAAGCGGGACGACGCAGATCCCCGATTTGCTGGTCCACCAATTCCCGGCGGACATGCAGCTTTGGCTGTGGCTTGCGTTCTTCGCCTCGTTCGCGGTGAAGATGCCCATGTGGCCCGTTCACACCTGGCTGCCGGACGCGCATGTGGAGGCGCCCACCGCAGGCTCTGTGATCCTTGCCGGCATCCTCCTCAAAATGGGCGGCTACGGCTTCCTGCGCTTTTCGCTTCCCATGTTCCCGGATGCCTCGGCGGACCTCGCCTGGCTGGTCTTCACCCTGTCGGCCGTTGCCGTGATCTACACGTCGCTGACCGCGCTTGCTCAAAAGGACATGAAGAAGTTGATTGCCTATTCGTCCGTCGCCCACATGGGGTTTGTGACGATGGGCATCTTCGCCATGAACGTGCAGGGTATTCAGGGCGCCATATACCTAATGCTGTCCCACGGCATCGTATCGGCGGCGCTGTTCCTGTGTGTCGGTGTGGTGTACGACCGAGCGCACACCCGCGAAATCTCGGCCTATGGCGGCCTGGTCTCCAAGATGCCGTGGTATGCTGCGGCGTTCCTCGTGTTCACCATGGCCAACGTGGGCCTTCCCGGCACGTCTGGCTTTGTGGGCGAGTTCCTGGCGCTCATTGGCACCTACAGGGTGTCGACCATCGCTGCGGTCGCCGCGGCAACGGGTGTGATCCTGTCGGCAGCCTACGCGCTCTACCTTTACCGGCGCGTGGTGCTCGGCCCGCTGGAGAAGGAGCAGATGCGCCGAATGCCTGACCTTAATGTGCGCGAAAAGGTCATCCTCATTCCGCTTGTCGTGCTGACCATTCTTTTCGGCGTCTATCCTAATCCGGTGCTGAACATCACTGACGCCTCGGTCAATGCGCTCATTGCCGATATCTCGCAGACCCGGCCGGTTGCGGCGCGACCGCTCATCGACACCGGCGCCATTGCAGCGACGGACGGCTCATCAGCCGATGCCGTCCGCGCAGGAATGGTGGCTGCCGGGATGGAGGTGCCGGACGATCATCATGCTGACGATCACAATGGTGATGAGCATCATGACGACGCTCAGAACCATGGCGCCCATGATGCCGATGACGCGGTCGGCGCACCCGAGGCCGATCCGGCGCCAGGCACAGGACAGGCCGAATGACCGAGGCTTTTCCTGATCTTCTGCCAGTGCTGCCG
>JBCDFB010000085.1:0-9619 GCA_039178655.1 Pseudomonadota bacterium
CTCGGGCGACAGATGCTCCAGGTGAAGGTGGATGTGGTCACCCATCTTGCCGACGCCGCGGCCGTCACGGATTTCCATGGTCATAGAGCGGGACACCACGTCGCGCGAGGCAAGGTCCTTGGCTGAGGGTGCGTAGCGCTCCATGAAACGCTCGCCGTCGGAGTTGGTGAGGTAGCCGCCTTCGCCCCGCGAGCCCTCGGTGATGAGGCAGCCGGCGCCGTAGATGCCGGTGGGGTGGAACTGCACGAACTCCATGTCCTGGAGCGGCAGGCCGGCGCGCAGCACCATGGCGTTGCCGTCGCCGGTGCAGGTGTGGGCGGACGTGCAGGAGAAGTAGGCGCGGCCATAGCCGCCGGTGGCGAGGATCGTTTTCTGGCCGCGGAAGCGGTGGATGGTGCCGTCATCCATGCACATGGCGATGACGCCGCGGCAGGCCCCTTCGTCCATCAGAAGGTCGATGGCGAAGTACTCAATGAAGAACTCTGCCGAGTGGCGCAGGGATTGGCCGTAGAGGGTGTGGAGGATGGCGTGGCCGGTCCGGTCTGCGGCGGCGCAGGTGCGCAGGGCCTGGCTTTTGCCGTAGTTAATGGTCATCCCGCCGAAGGGGCGCTGGTAGATCTTGCCCTCCTCGGTGCGGGAGAAGGGCACGCCCCAGTGCTCCAGCTCATAGACCGCCTGGGGGGCATTGCGGACTAGGTATTCGATGGCGTCCTGGTCGCCCAGCCAGTCCGACCCCTTTACGGTGTCGTACATGTGGAAGCGCCAGTCGTCCTCGCCCATGTTGCCGAGCGCTGCGGAGATGCCGCCCTGGGCCGCAACCGTGTGGGACCGGGTGGGAAAGACCTTGGTGATGCAGGCCGTTCTGAGGCCAGCTTCAGCGCAGCCGACGACAGCCCTGAGCCCGGCCCCGCCTGCCCCCACCACGATCACGTCGTACTCATGGTCGATGACGTTGTAGGCCGGCGATCCGTTGCTTCCGTTGGTGGCTGTCATGGTTCTCAATTTCCCAGCAAGTTCGGCACTCACACCGCTAGTTTATGGCGCTTCTAAAAGTTCATTGCCAGCGGTCACGGCGACGCGCCGACCTTAAAGGCGCGCGCCACCTTGATTTGCTTTTCCGGATGGCCCGCTTCAACGCGTCCCAACGGCGCTGGATGGATGCTCATGGTTCGCACGGGACGCTTCGCAACGGACGGTTCGATCGGCGCCGGTCCTGCGGGCGTTTGCGGTGCTGATGCGGCGGGTGCTTCGACATGCCCGCGGCGCTCAGCCGGCGCCCATGCCGCTGACCACTGACCTGAACATGACCGTGGCGATGGCGTAGAGCCCGGCACCGGCGATGAGGATGGCGAAGAACGTGTTGGCCAGGAGGAGCGCCACTTTCGTCCCTTCGGCGTGGATGTAGTCTTCCACCACCACTTGGATCCCCAAGCGCAGGTGAATGGCAGAGGAGATGAAGGCGAGCCCGAGGGGGACGGCAACGAAGGGGCTGCCGATGAGGGCGACCGCTTCGTCGTAGGTTTTGCCGGAAAGGGCAATGGCGACAACGGTGAGGACGAGGGCGAGCACGGCGTTGGCAACCGCTGTCACGCGCTGCTTGATGAAATGCTCGGTCCCGGCGTTGGCTGTGCCGAGGCCGCGGATGGTTTTAAGGGCGGTGCGCTGGCCGCGATGGCCCGTGCCGTCAAGCTCCACCGGGCGACGCTTGGACATTAGAGCGCCTCCCAAACGACGATGAACACCCACAGGAGGACGGTGATGGTGACCGAGCCGATGAGCGTCAGCCAGCTCATGGTGTAGCGAACCTTTCCGTAGCCGGCGCCGAAATCCCAGATGGCGTGGCGCACGCCGCCCAACAGGTGGTGCACGAGCGACCAGGTGAAGGTCACGAGCACGATCCGCCCGAGCCAGGAGGAATAGACCATGTTGGCAAGCTCGAACATTTGCGGCCCCGACGCCACCGCCAGGACGTAGCCCACCACGAGCACCAGCCCGGCAACGTTCATGATGCCGGTGAAGCGGTGCATGATCGACATGACCATGGTGACGATGGGTCGATAGATCGAAAGATGCGGCGAGAGCGGCCGCGGACGGCGCGGCCCTGCCGTTTCAGAAGATGCCATTAGGGGTTCCCAGCCCGACCAACATTTGAATCAGAATAGACCAAAACTTTTGCAAATCGTAGGGCACGAACAGTATGCCAGCGCAAGGGTACGCGTCGATGGGTGTACCGCGAGGCTCAGAGGGAAAAGCCATTCTCTTTGGCAAGATCGACAAGGTCCACGTGCGGGCGGGCGCCCACGTGGGAGATCACTTCAGCGGCGGCCATTGCGCCAAGCCGCCCGCATTCGAACGGGGCGAGGCCGCGGGCGTAGCCGAGCATGAAGCCCCCGGCGAAAAGGTCCCCCGCGCCGGTGAGGTCGACCACCTGCGAGGGGAAGGCGGACACATCCTCCCCGCTGCCGTTGGCCAGGATGCGCGCGCCTTTTTCGCCCATGGTCACCGCCGTGACGGGGACGAGGCGGGCAAGTTCGGCGCAGGCGGCGTCCAGATCCTCAGTCTGAAACAGGGATTTGGCTTCCGCGACATTTGCCATGAGGAGACCGATTTGGCCGCTTTTGAGCCATTCCATAAAGTCGTCGCGGTGCCGCTCGATGCAAAAGGCGTCCGAAAGGGTGAGTGCTGCAATGCGCCCCGCCGCGTTGGCCCGCCCGGCCGCCGCTTTGAAGGCTTCTTTGGCGGGGGCAGGGTCGAACAGATAGCCTTCAAGGAAGGTGATGGCGCTGGCGTCGATCAGGTCGTTGTCGATGTCGGCGGTGGTGAGGGCCTGGCTCGCACCGAGGAATGTATTCATGGTGCGCTCGCCATCGGGCGTCACGAGGATGACCGAGGTCGCGGTGGGCGCACCATCGTTGAGGATAGGGGTGCGGAATTCGATCCCGATGCGGCGCATATCGTCGATGTAGGCTTCGCCGAATGCGTCGTTGGCGACCTTGCCGATAAATGCGCCGCGCCCGCCGAGGGAGGCGACGCCTGCGATGGAGTTGCCGGCCGAGCCGCCGGAGACGCGCACTGCATCGTGAAGGAGGGCATCGGCGGCCTTCGCCTCGTCCGCCGTGACGAGCCGCATGGAGCCTTTGACCAGGTTGTTCTCGCTCAGCGCCTCCTCGGACACGTGGCCCAGGATGTCGAACACGGCATTTCCGATGCCAAGGACATCGTATCGGGTCTCGGTCATTGATCCTCCGGTGGGGGATGGCGCGGGGGCGAGGGCGCAATGCGAGGGCAGTGCCCGGTGGGACAACCATTTTCGGCAGCGTTAGGCAACACTGGGGCCCGGTCGGGCTGCGACCGCGACAAATGGCTCAGCGGTGGTCTTTGAAAAAGGCGGTCAGCGCCTCCGTGACGGCTTGCGGCGCCTCTTCGCAGAGGAAGTGGCCGCAGTCGAGCGGCTGACCGGTGGCGTTCGGTGCGAAGGTCGCCCGCCAAACGTCGAGCGGTGAGCGGCCGTCGCCGGCGGCGAAGGCGGCGCCCCACAGGATGAGGGTCGGCACCGCGATTGTCTTTTCGCTTGCAAGGTCTTCATCGTCGTGGGTGCGGTCGATGGTGGCGCCGGCGCGGTAGTCATCGCAGGCGCCGCGGATGTTCTGGCTGCGGGAAAAGGCGGCCCGGTACTCGGCCATGGCCTCCGCGGCGAACGGGGAAAGGTCTTTCGGCTTCGTCCAGCCGGCCATGGTGGTGTCCAGAAAGTACGAAGGGTCGCCCCCGATGAGCCTCTCCGGGAGCGGCGCCGGCTGTGCGAGGAAGAGCCAGTGATAGAACGACAGGGCGCGCTGGACGGTGAAGTCCGCCCAGAGGGCACCGGTGGGCACAATGTCGAGGCAGGCGAGGGCGATGACGCGGTCCGGGTGGTCAAGGCTGAGGCGGTAGGCGACGCGCCCGCCCCGGTCGTGCCCGGCGATGAGGAAGCGGCTGTGGCCCAGGGCCTCCATGAGAGCCACCATGTCGCGCGCCATCTCGCGCTTGGCGTAGCGCGGCGGGCCATCCTCCGGCGCATCGGACGCGCCGTAGCCGGGAAGATCAGGCACCACGAGCGTGAAGTCGGCGAGCAGAGCCGGTGCGACGCGGTGCCACATCATGGAGGTTTGCGGAAAGCCGTGAAGGAGAAGGAGCGGCGGGCCGCTGCCGCCTTGGCGCACGCTCAGCGAGATGTCTCGGACGGTGACGCGGGTTTGGGACAGCCCTTCCATCATGGTTCATCCGAGTTTTTGAGCTGCGCGGTGACCATGAGGATGCGCGCGGTGGCCGACATGAAGCAGAGCGCTGCGAACGCGAAGGCGATGACGGCAAATGCATTGGGTAGCAGGCACATGAGACAGAACACAGCGATGGTCTCAAAGCCTTCGGCGATGCCTGCGAAGTAGTAGATGGCCTTTTTGCCCTGGACCGCCGTGGTCTCCCCGCGCTTTGCGGCAAGGGCGGCGTAGGCGAGGAAGGTGGCGCCGTTGGCGTAAAAACTTGCCAGCAGCGTTGCGGCGGCAAGTGCATTGGCGGCTGGATCGTGCAGCGCGAAGGCGAGCGGGATGGCGCCGTAGAACAGGAAGTCGAATACGATGTCGTAGTAGCCGCCAAGGTCGGTGGCGCCGCGGTGGCGGGCGAGGGGGCCGTCCAGGCCGTCGGCGATGCGGTTGGCGATGACGAGGCCAAGAGCAAGCCAGAAGAGGCCAAAAATGATGGCCAGCGCTGCCAGGAGGCCGAGCAAAAGGCCGATCAAGGAGACCGTATTTGCCGAGACGGGCAGCGTTGCCACCCTTGCAGCGAGCCAGTTAAGCGGCGGGTCGATGAGGGGGCGGAGGCGACTGTCAAACACGGGGCGAGCGTTGGCGGGAAAGGCCGGCCCCTGCAAGCAAAGAGCGCTCAACCCTGCGTGTGCCCCGGCGCGAAAAAGAAGGCGTTGTGGCGGAGCGGTGCGCGGCGTATCTCGGTCCGGCGCGCGGAGGGATGGGCATGTACAAGGCCGTCACACACAACATTGAGGTTACGGTGTCGCCCACCTTTTTGCCGGACCATTCAGAGCCGGAAGAGCAGCGCTTCGTTTGGGCCTATGAGGTGGAGATCAGGAACGGCTCGGCCGAGAAGGTGAGGCTGCGCAACCGCCATTGGCGCATCATCGACGGTACCGGGAAGGTGGAGGAGGTGCGCGGGCCGGGCGTGGTCGGCGAGCAGCCGGTGCTCCTGCCGGGCGCCGCCTTCCGCTACACGTCCGGCTGTCCGCTGACCACGGAGTCCGGCTTTATGGTGGGCCGCTACGAAATGGAGCGGGACACGGGCGAACGCTTCTGGATCGACGTTCCGCCCTTTTCGCTGGACCTGCCGGACGCCACCCGCACGGTGAACTAGAGCCGGCGGTGGCGTGCCCGGGCGCCCCGCTCGATGGCGGCGACGATGAGTTTTTCCAGCCCAAGCGAGTCCCGCAGCATGGCGAGGAAGCGTAGCTCCTCCTGCTGGATGCGCAGGTCCGCCGCAGCCACTTCCACGGCAAGCGCGTAGGCGGTCTCGTAAAGGTGGTCGGGCGTGCAGGCCTTGATGAGGTCTAAGATGGTTTCCAGCCCATCGTCCTCCTGCAGGATTTCCCCGCAGGTTTCGGCAAGGTTCACCAGCCGCTCGGGGTCAAAGTCGCGGAAGACGGGCAGCGTCTCCACGATCTCGCCGATGCGCTTCAGCTCCGCATCCGTCATGGTGCTGTCCACGGCCGACATGGTCACCATAGCGAAGACGAGCGCTTCCTGGTGCGAGATTGGCTGTTCCATCTTGTATCCACTCAACTTCGAAGATTGCGCCGGGGCCTTATCATTGTCGCCGCAGCGGTGCTACGCCCCAGTCCACAACAAGCCGTTCTTGGTCAGTCTCAGCAAGGCCGTATCCGTTGGGTCCGCTTTTCATCATGGGTTTTCCCCGCTCCGGTACCACGGCGATGGCAAAGGCCATTGCCGGGTTGGGACGTTTCGGGACCCATGAGCGGGAAGGGCACCTCCTTTACCTCTTCACCCAGCCGCTGGCGCGGATCATCCGCGGCGGCGAGAACGAGACCAGCGTGCTGCGGGCGGAGGGTGCGCGGGAGGCGTTTCTGGAGCGCTTTGCGGGGCTGGCGAATGCGACGTTCTCCGCCTCCGGCGATCCGTCCGACACCATGTGGATCGACAAGACGCCTGATTTGGCACAGGTGCGCGCCGCCCGCGTGCTCGCCTCATTATGGCCGCAGGCGCGGTTCATCTACCTTTACCGCGATCCGGTGGCGGCGATCCGGTCAAGCGTTGCCCTTTGGGGGGACCGCGTGGCGGGCAAGGAGCATGAGGCGGCGGCCCGCTGGACGGCCTGCCAAAGAGCTTGGCGGGCGGTGCGGCGGCCGCTGCGGGGCCGGTCTGTGGAGATTTTTCAAGGCGATATGCTGGACCGGCCGGGCCTTGCCGCGGCCGCGCTGTCACGCGCTATCGACCTTTCTGCCCACGAGAGGCTCACCGTGTCGCGGGTGCTGGCGGCGGACCGCGGGGTAAACAGGCCGCAAGGGTTGCAAGGTGATGCCCATGACGCGGTGGCACTGGCGCCCCACGTGGTGAGGGAGATTTTGACCATAACGGCGGATGAGCGGGCGCGCTGGCCGCGCCTGGTGTCACCGCAGACGGGTCCGGCGTCGCGCGCTGCCGGCGAGGCGACGTCCTGACAGGGAAGAGAGCGATGAGCCTTTCTGATCAGCTTTTGGAGACAGTGGACGAGGCGGCGCGGCAGGGCGCCAAGTCCTGGCCCTTTGAAGAGGCGCGCAAGGTGATCGCCAGGCTGAAGGGTGAGACGCGCCCTGTGGTGTTTGAGACCGGTTACGGGCCGTCCGGCCTGCCCCACATTGGCACCTTCGGCGAAGTGGCGCGCACCACGATGGTGCGCAACGCGTTCCAGCTGCTGACCGGCGGCAAGGTGGAAAGCACGCTCATTGCGTTTTCCGACGACATGGACGGGATGCGCAAAATCCCCGGCAATGTGCCTAACGGGGAGCTGTTGGAGCCGCATCTCGGCAAGCCGTTGACGGAGGTGCCGGACCCTTTCGGGACGCATGAGAGCTTTGCCCACCACAACAATGCGCGGCTGCGCGCGTTCTTGGACGGTTTCGGGTTCGATTACACATTCATGAGCGCGTCGGAGACCTACCGCTCGGGCAGGTTCGACGAGGCGCTGCTGGCGACGCTGCGCGCCTATGACGACGTGATGGCCATCATGCTGCCGACGCTGGGTGCTGAGCGGCAAGCGACCTATGCGCCGTTCCTCCCCATCCATCCGAAGACGCGGGTTGTCTGCCAGGTGCCGCTGGAAAGCTGGGATGCTGATGCCGGCACCATCGTCTGGCGTGACCCCGACGACGGGACGCGGTTTGAGACGCCGGTGACGGGCGGTGCGGCCAAGCTCCAATGGAAGCCTGATTGGGCCATGCGCTGGGCGGCGCTGGGCGTCGATTATGAGATGGCCGGCAAGGACCTTATCGAATCGGTGCGCGTTTCAAGCCGCATCTGTAAGGCCATCGGCGGGCGCCCGCCCGAGGGCTTCAACTACGAGCTGTTCTTGGATGAAAACGGAGAGAAAATCTCCAAGACGAAGGGCAACGGGCTTAGCGTTGAGGAGTGGCTGACCTACGCATCGCCGGAAAGTCTTGCGCTTTTTATGTTCCAGAAGCCCAAGGCGGCCAAGCGGCTGTACTTCGACGTCATTCCGAAGGCTGTCGACGAGTATTATACGTTTGCGGAAAAGTATAATTCCGTTGCGGTACGCGAGCGGCTGGACAGCCCTGTCTTCCACATCAAGGCCGGGGCGGACACTGTGCCCACGACGCCTGTGTCCTTTGCCATGCTCCTCAACCTCGTCTCAGCGTCCAATGCCAGCGAGCGGGAGGTTCTGTGGGGCTTTATCTCGCGCTACGCGCCGGATGCGACGCCCGACACTGCGCCGGAGCTCGACAAGCTGGTGGGCTATGCACTCGCCTACTACCGGGATTTTGTGGCGCCGACGAAGCGCTTCCGCGCGCCGACGGAGGTGGAGCGCGCCGCGTTGGAGGAGCTTTCCGCGCGGCTTGAACCGCTCGCGGGGGCGAGCGCTGAAGACATCCAGAACGAAGTCTACGCCGTGGGCAAAGCGCATTTTGAGGTGCTGCGGGACTGGTTCGGCGCCCTCTACCAGGTGCTGCTCGGCCAGCAGCAGGGGCCGCGGTTCGGCTCCTTCGTGGCCCTTTACGGCGTTCCTGAAACGAGGGCGATGATTTCCGAGGCGCTGGCGCGGGAAAGCGCGGGAGAGGCGGTGGGGTAGGCGCGGGCGCGCTTCTTGCGCCCGGTCCGACAATCCTGCACACCGGGATAAATTGCCGGTCGCCCAAGACTGGCGACAATGGTTCCCGGAGGAAAGCCCATGCGTTCGATCCTGATTGCCGCTGCTGCGGCGCTCTTTGCGGTGAGCGCCGCCCAGGCCGACACGCGCGTCACTTATAAGTCTGCCAAGGCCGGCTCGTCCTACTATCAGATGGCCGTCCAGCTTGCCGAAGCGATGCCTGAAGACATTCAGATGACCGTGGAGGAGAGCCAAGGCTCGGTCCAAAACGTGATGGAAGCTGCAGTGCGCGGTGGCGATTACGTTTTCACCACGCCGCCATCGCTGGTGCGCCTTGCCGGCGCTGGCAAAGCCATGTTCGAGGGGCGCGAAAACCCGCGCTTTCAAGACATTAGGGCGCTCTTCCCCATCCCGTCGCTGACGATGCATTTCGTGGCCCGTGCCGACCAGGACGTGTCGTCCTTTGCCGATCTTGAGGGCAAGACCGTGCTTTTGGGCCGCGGGTCTTTCGGCGCGCGGGAAGGGGCGAAGTACATTGAAATGTTTGGCCTGGATGGGAAGGTGAACATTGCAGATGTGGAGCTTTCCAACGCCGTCGCAGCGCTGAAGAACGGGCAGATTGATGCGTTCGTGACCGCCGGCTCCTTCCCGGCGCCCAACGTGGTTGAGGCCGCCGCCGGGACCGGCGTGACGGTGATCTCCATGACCGATGATCAGGTGGCCGAGACCAAGCGCACGCGGCTCGTCATTCCCGCAGGCACCTATCCTGGGCAGGAGGAGGAGATCGTGACCACCTCGCTCCCCGTGGTCGCCTACACCACCACGCAGATGGATGATGACACTGCGTACGCGCTCACCAAAGCTTACTGGGAGAGCAAGGGCGCGCTCGCCAATGCTGCCAAGTGGTGGGACGGGGTGACGCCTGAGTTTCTTGCCAACATTGACGGCAAGATCCATCCCGGTGCGCTCAGCTACTACGACGAAATCGGTGTGTCCGTGCCTGACACGGCGCGCTAGGGTTCGGCCATGTCTTTGGAATTTTGGATCACCTCGCTCATCGTGGTGCTGATGCCTGGCACCGGGGTGATCTACACCCTCGCCGTGGGGCTTGGCGGGGGATGGCGGGCCAGCGTGCTTGCCGCCGCCGGATGCACGCTCGGGATCCTGCCCCACATTGCGGCGAGTATCGTGGGCCTTGCCGCGGTGCTCCATGCCTCGGCATTGGCCTTTGAGGTGGTCCGGATTTTGGGGGTGC
>JBCDFB010000086.1:0-9553 GCA_039178655.1 Pseudomonadota bacterium
CGGCTGCAGCGCCACACCCTCGGCATCGCGGCCGTAGGCGGAGAGTGGCGTCACCGTCAGAACGCGGCCGTCGGGGGCAAGCTCGAACAGGCTGTTCAGCCCCTCATAATCGTCCACCACAAGGATGTTCCCCGAGTAGGGGTCCCTTGTGACGCCCTGCGGCTCCGTCATCGGCGGATCGAAAAGATGGCCGGAAAGCTCCATGATGACCGTTCCGTCGGGCGCGACCCGCAGGAGACGCGACGGATCGTCTTCAACCACCAGAAAGCTACCGGCGGCATCGCGGTGCAGGCCCTCTGTGTCGCGCAGCGTTGCGCTGAGGCTGAACTGACTGTCGATCGGGCGCCCTTCCCGGTCAATCCGGCGAAAGCCGCCCCAGCCGTTCGCGATGAGGAGGCCGTCTTCCTCAACGGTGATGCTGCGCACCGATCCCATGCCGCTGTCGAAGCTGCGCATCTCGCGGCCCGTGGTGGAGATGAGCGTGATGGTTGGCCCCTCGTTGGTGAACCACACCCCGCAGACGTGCGCGTCATAGGCGAGGCTGACGACCCTCACGTTTGGGAGGGTCGTTTTGTGCCTGAGGTCGGCAAACGCTGGACCACTTGCAACGAGCATGCACACCGCGAGCAGCAATCTCATCCTTCACCCCCATCATCGGCGACATGGACGCAAGGCCAGGCAGCCTGCGCCCACAAAGTCGTTCAACGCGGGCCAAATGGGAACACCTATTTGGTGCCAGGAACCAACCGCACGGCTTGGTGGCGTCCCGGTCCCTGATCTGCTGCACGGGGACCGGGGACACCCTAGCGGCAGTTGCGCAGCTGCATTGCGTAGGTTTGGGCGAAGTTCGCCGTGCGCGATGCGCTTCTGACGGCGCCTGCATCGTTGCGCCAGCTGCCCCTGCGCAGCCCCGTCCAGCCGTAGCGATAGCCGAGATAAAGGGTGAAGGCGTCGTGGGGCGACGTGCCATACTTCTGGACGGTTTTGGCGTGGTACCAGCCGACGAAATCCACCGAATCGGCGAAATTGCCTCGCCGCGCTCTGAAGCGTCGCGTTTCGCGCTTATACTGGTCCCACGTCCCATTGAGCGCCTGGCTGTAGCCGTAGGCGCTGGATTTCCGCTTCCACGGCACGATGCCTAGAAGCTTGCGCCTCGGCGGTCTGGCGGAGCCTTTAAACCCGGATTCCGCCCGCACTGTCGCCATGATGACGTGGACAGGGATTCCATACCGGCGCTCCGCGCGCCGGGCATCGGCGTACCAGTTGCGAAGCAGCCCGCTGCGCTGGGAGAAGACACTGCACACGTCATTAATCGCCGTGGGGGGCGCACTGCCGCAGCCTGACAGGGCCAGCACCCCGGCAAAAAGGAGAAAGAGAACCCATACGCGTCGCATCCTGCGAGGATGCAAAACGGAGCTTAAAAGCAGCGCTTCGAAAGATGATAAAAATGCGCGGATTTGACCTAAAACGAGCGAAGTGCCGCCGAACAGTAAACCAACCGTTTCAGCGCAAGCCTAAGCGTTCGCAAGCTCGGCAATTGCTGTGAGGGTCGTCTCGATCTCTTCGACGGTGTTGTAGTGGCACAAGGCAATCCGCAGACAGTCCTTCAGGTCGAGGGCGGCGAGGATGTGACCTGAGTATCCGTCGTCGATCCGGGCGTGGACGCGGATGTCCCGCTCGGCCAGTTTGCGCACCAGTTGGGGGGAGGGCATTCCGCGCAGGCTGAAGGAGACGATGCCCGCGCGCTCGTTCAGCGCCTCCGGCCCGATCACCGCGACGCCGGGTATTGAGAACAGGCCCGGCACACCCGGCTTGCCGTGGAGCAGAAGCTCGATAAGGCCCCGCTCCTGGCAGACCATGGCATGGGTTCCCGCCACCACGGCATCGGCGCGGTCGTTGGCTCCGGCGTGGGTGGTGCCGAGCCAGGCGAAATAATCTGTCACCGCGCTTTGAGCGGCGTAGATGCCGGGATCGCGCGAGCCCAGCTCCCAAAGATGCTCCGGCTTGGACAGCATGTGGTCGTGGGGCATGGCGGAGAGCCGGTCGCTCACCCAGCCGAACCCCACGGCGAGGCGGGAGTAGGCCTTGTAGGGGGAGAACACGTACCCATCCACATCCACGCCAGAGAGGTCCATGTGGCCGTGGGGCGCCTGCTGTATCCCATCGACGATGATCACACAGTCTGGCGCGGTGCTGCGGATGGCCTCGACGATGCCGGCAAGATCCACTCGGAAGCCGGTGAGTTGGCTTGTGTGGATGACTGTGGCGATTTGAGTGTCTGGCGTGACTGCGCGGGCATAGTCCTCCGGCCGGACCGTGGCGGCGATGGGGTCGAACTCCACCTCGCGCCATTGTCTGCCCGTACGCTTTGCCCACTGTTTGGCCGCGTCGAAGCTGGCAGGATGCTCAAGGTTGGATGAGATGACAGGCCCTGGCGGGGCGGACAGAGCGGCCGTGCGCACGAAGCGGTAGAGAAGCTCCGTCCCCGTTTCGCCGGAGATGACCTGCCCCGCGTCGCCGCAGCCGAAGAACAGGCGCAGATCGGCCCGCCCGGCGCCGATGGTTTCGGTGAGATGGCGCGAGGCGTCGTTGTCGCGCCCTTCCTGGTCGGGGATGGCAGCGATCTGCGCGGTCCGCTCTATGGCGCTGCGCAGCTTCAGCGAGCCACCGCCGCTTTCCAGAAAAATGCGCGGCCGGTTCGTGATGGGGCAGTGGTCCACATGGTGGAAGCGGCTTCGGACTTCGGCCATCAGCGCGTCAGGGAACTGGCCAGCCGCTTGCGGCGGGGCAGAGCCGTGGGATGGGGCCAGGGTCTTACTCATGGCTGCGGCTCCTTTGTACGTTCGCTGAGGCGGTCTGCGATAAATGCGGCGGGGAGCAGAAGTTCAGGCAGACGCTGAACAATCGGGCGGGCGGTGATGGCTGTGGGCTGCTGCGGTGCAACGGGGAGCGGCACCGAAGGATCAAGCAGCGTCTGCGCGATCGCCTGGCCAAGGACTGTCCCCATCACCAGGCCCCGCCCGTTACAGCCGATGGCGGCGAGCCTGTCCGGTCCAAGGTCAAAGAGTTTTGGCAGGAAATCGCCGGTGAGCGTGACCCTGCCGCGCCACACCCTTTCGATGCGCACCCCCTCCAGAACGGGAAACATCGTGCCGAGCCGCCGCTCTGCCGTACGCGTCACACGGTGCACGCCTCGGGCATGGGTGATGGGCAGCATCCCGCCGATGCCGATGCGCCCGTCCGCCGTCCAGCGGATGGCGAAAAGATGCTGCCTGGTGTCGGAAAGGGCCTCCCCGCCCGGCAGCACCGTGTCGCGCGCCTCCTGGGGCAGCGGTTCGGTCGCCATCTGGTAGACGATGAGGGGGAGCGTCGCCCGCGCGTCGGGGCCCGACAGGCCAGGCCTCTGCCCGTTGGTCGCCTGGAGCAATTCTCCCGCCCTCACGGTCCCCTGAGGTGTGGTGAGGCGCCAGTGCTCGCCGATGCGCTCCACCGTCGTGACAGGGCTTTCCTCAAACACTTTGCCGCCGGCTGCGACAGTCGCCCTTGCAAGGCCGCGGGCATAGCTGACCGGGTTGAGGTGCCCGCCGGTGGGGTCGCGAATGGCGGCGTAGTACTTGTCGCAGCCCACAGCGCGCGCCGTCGCCTCGCGGTCCAGCCATTCCACGGCCGCGCCGGCGCCCCGCCACGCGGCGAACCGCGCTTTGAGGTCCGGCACCACCGATCCGCCGTGGGCCGGGTTGAGCCAGCCCGACTGGACGGCGTCACACGCGATGCCGTGCGTCTCGATGAGCCGGAAGACGGTGTCGCCGCCGCCGATCAGAAGCTTTAAAAGCCTCGCGCCGTGTTCCCCAAGCGCAGCAACAGCCTTTTGCGGACTGACCCGCGGCAGGCTCGGCACGACGAGGCCGCCATTGCGGCCGGAGCCTCCTGCGGCGATGCAGTCCGCCTCCAGCACCGCGACGCTCGCCCCGCCCTCGGCAAGCTGCAGCGCGGCGGAAAGGCCGAGCACACCGCCTCCCACAATCGCCACATCGGCGCTGATGTCCTCGCTCAGCTTTGCAGCCGTGAAGGTCTCGCGCGCGGTTAAAAACCAGTGGCTTGCGCTCAAGTGATCCACCGGCGCCGTCATCGCACCAGCACCCCATCGCCACCCTGCCTGACGCCGTAGACACTTTGTGCCTGGCCGAGCGTCACGAAGCCTCCGGCAATGTCGGCCGCAATCGCATCCAACGGCCGGGCGGCAGGATCACCGAAGCCGCCGCCGCCGGCCTCCCGGATGGTGAGCGTTTCCCCTTCGCGCAGGGCGACCCGGCCCTTTGCGGGGATCTCGCGGCCATCGATGGCGAAGCGGCGCGGGATGCCGTCGCCACCACCGGCAAGACCCTGCGCTGCGAAGCGCGTGCGCAAGCCAAAGATGGAAAAGTGAACATCGCCGCCGGTTTCGTTGCGCATCGCAACCTCCTGGCCGAGGCCGCCGCGCCACGCACCCGGCCCGCCGCTGTCGGCTAGCAGCCTGCGGTGGAGCACCCGCAGCCCCGTCTCCCGCTCCCAAACCTCGGACGGCACCACGGCGTTATTGGTGGGGAAGGGGACGGTGTGCTGGCCATCCTTGCCGTCCATCGCGCCAAGCCCGCCGGCGAGAAAATACTGGGTCACGAAGGACCGTCCGCCCGGCGCACGCCCGCTGACCAGCATCAGTGATGCCATCCCCGAATCGGCCTGCACCCGGCCCGGTAAAACCTGCGCTAGAGCGCCAAAGATAAGCGGCACGATGAACCAGCCGACGGTGTGGCGCCCGCCAACCGGCGAAGGCCGCGCGGCATTGAGGATCGAGCCTTCGGGAGCGGCAACCTTGAGGGGCGCGCGTGTCCCCTCGTTGTTCGGAATGTTGGGGGTGGTGAGGCACTTGAGGGCGAACGTGGCGAATGCGCGCGTGTAGCATAAAGGCACGTTGATGGCGGCCTTCACCATCGGCCCGGTGCCGGCAAAATCGATTGCTGCCGTACCGCCGCGGATGGTCACCGCCGCGGAGAGCCTCACCGTGTCGTCGATGGCCTCCACGTCGACGGTATTGGTGTAGGTGCCGCCCTCGACCGCAGAAAGCGCGTCCGCGATGGCGTCCCGCGAACGCTGGATGATCGCCTCCGCCAGCGGGCGGAGGTCTTCAAGGCCGTACTCGTCCATGAACTCGGTGACGAGCCGCGCGCCCACCGCGGTCCCGCTGACGTTCGCTTCAATGTCGCCGAACACCTCGTCCACGATGCGCACGTTGCGCCGAATAATCTCGTAGATGAGGGCGTTGGGCTCTCCCGCCTCGTGAAGCTTGCAAACCGGCAGGATCAGCCCCTCGTGAAAGAGGTCGGGGTTGGAGATGGCGAGCCCCGCGCCGCCAATATCAGGCAGGTGCGTAATGGTCATGACGAAGCCCACGAGCCGCCCTTGATGGAACACGGGACGCGCCACGCAAATGTCGGGCGTATGTCCCGTGCCGTGCCAAGGGTCGTTGGTGACGAGGACGTCGCCGGGAACAAGCGTCTCTGCGGGTATGGCGCGGAGCATGTGCCGCATGGTGAGAGGGGCGGTGCCGATGAAGGCGGGCATGGACAGGCGGGCTTGGGCGATGGACCTGCCGCGCTCGTCGAACACCACGCAGGCAAGGTCCCATGCTTCGCGCACGCCGACGGAAAATGCGGTGCGGACGATGGCGGTCAGAACGTCATCGGCAACGGCAACAAGGCGGTCCCACATGATGCCGAGCGCAACGGGGTCGGCGGTATCCTCGCTCATGCCGCAAGGCCCATGGCCTGGGCGGTGGTGGCAACGAGGTTGAAGCGGGCGTCCACCGCCACTTCGTCACCCGCGCCGATGACCACTGTGGATTCCGGCTCCTCGATCAGCGCCGGTCCGCTGAACACGATGCCTGGCGTGAGGCCATAGCGGTCGTAAACGGGGACGCTGACCAACCCGCCAGCTTCTGGGCAGAATGCTTTGCGCGGGCTCTTCCGGGCGATGGCTTCTGACCTGGCGGCCGGAACGATCCGCTCGCCCATGGAAGGCTCGGGGCCGATGGCTTCAAGCTTCAGAGCCAGAATGTCGATCGGGCGGTCAGCAAAGGCGTGGCTGAAAATGGCGGCATAGGCAGCCGCAAACAGGTCGCCGAGCCTGTCCAGAAGCGCCTCGCCTGAGACATCGTCGGGAAGGCGGACCTCCACATCGTAGCCCTGGCCTTGGTAGCGCATGTCGAGCGCGCGGCGGATCCGCACCTTCTCCATGGGCGTACCTGTCCCGTCAAAGGTCGCAACCGCCTCCTTGAATAAGCGGGCGAAGCGCTCGTCGAGATCGCCGGCGGAAAGATCATGGAGCGCGATGGGGTCGGATCGGACTGTCTCGAAGGCGAGGGGGCTCGCCAGCATCCCGATGGCCGACATCACCCCCGCGCCGGCCGGGAAGATCACCTGCGGCACCTTCAGTTTGCGTGCCACGCGCAGCGCGTGGATGGGGCCTGAGCCGCCGAACGCCACCATGGCGGCGCGGCGATAGTCAAACCCGCGCTCGGACGCATGGTTGCGAAAGGCGCGCGCCACATCCTCGTTAATGGTCTCGTGGATGCCCCAGGCCGCGCGCAGCGGATCGACCCCAAGAGGGCCCGCCACCGCGCTCGAAATGGCCGCTTCCGCGCGCTCAGGATCAAGGGGCATGGCGCCGCCCAAAAAGGTGCTTTCGCTCAGGTAACCGAGGACGAGGTTGGCGTCAGTGAGGGTGGGCTCCGTGCCGCCGAGGCTGTAGGAGGCGGGGCCTGGGCGGGCGCCAGCGCTATGTGGACCCACACGGATGACGCCGCGGGTGTCGATGTCGGCAAGGCTTCCGCCGCCGGCGCCAATTTCGATGAGGTCGATCACCGGAATGCGCGCAGGGAGGCCGCTGCCGGCACGGAACTCGTGGACCCGCGCCACTTCCACCTCGTACCGCTTCAAGGGTTGAGCGGCACGCACGAGCGCGCCCTTGGCAGTGGTGCCCCCCATATCGTAGGCGAGCACCGCATCGTGACGGAAAACCTTTGCCACGTGGGCGGCGAAGAGCACACCTGCCGCCGGTCCCGACTCCAGCATCCGCACAGGGTAGCGCCGCGCCGTCGCCAAGGAGACGGTGCCGCCGCTGGAACTCATAATGAAGAGCCTGCCGGCGAAGCCGCTGTCGGCGAGGCCGCGCTCCAGCCGGTCGAGATAGCGGGCGAACGAGGGTTGCGTGAACGCATTCATGGTGGTCGTCGTCCAGCGCTCATACTCCCGCTCGAACGGGAAGATGTCGGCCGACGTGGAGACGGAAATCTGCGGCGCGAGGCGCTGGACCACGCTTGCCGCAACCGCCTCGTGCGCGGCATTGGCGTGGGCGTTGAGAAAGCAGACGGCGACGGCTTCGACGTCCTCTCCGGCCAAGCGCTCCACATCCTGTTCGAGCGCTTCCTCGTCCAGCGGACTGATGACCTCGCCCTTCGGCCCGATGCGTTCCGCCACTTCGATGCGCAGGCGCCGCGGCACCAGTGGCTCGGCGTAGGCGATGCTGAGGTCGTACATGTCGTAGCGACGCTCGCGGGCGATATCGAGGACGTCGCCGAAGCCCTCCGTGACCAGCATCGCGGTTTTCGCGCCGCGCCGCTCGATCAGTGCGTTGGTGACGAGCGTCGTGCCGTGGACGAGCGTTGTCACATTGCCCATCGCAGCCCCGGCTTTGCCGAGGAGAACCGGCAGCCCGTCAAGCACCGCTTCAGACGGATCGTGCGGCGTCGTGAGCTGCTTATGGACGAAAAGCTGCTGGCGGCCTTCGTCGAACAGCGCGAAATCGGTGAAGGTCCCGCCGATGTCGATGCCGACGCGCACGGCCATGGCGGCTCAGGACGCCCGCTTCAGCGCAGTCACCTCGATCTCCACCTTCATCTCCGGCGTCGCGAAACCGCAAATGATGGTGGTGTTTGTGGGGCGCGGCGGGGCAAAGCGCGAGCCAAGTTCGCGGGCGACGCTTTCAACAAAACTCCGGTCGGAGAGGTAGAGGCGCACGCGCACCACGTCGGACATGTCTGCGCCGGCCTCTCGCAGCGTCCCTTCGATGGTGGCCAAGCACTGCCGCGCCTGCTCCACCGGCTCCTCGGATATGGTGCCGTTGGAAAAATCGTAGCCGGCCGTGCCCGAGATGAAGATCCACTCGCCGTCGACAATGGCGCGGCTGTAGCCTGCCATCTCCTCGAACTTTGAGCCTGTGGTGATGGCTTGGCGCGGCATTCATGTCTCCCGTGTGGGCTGGCCCTCTGGTTCAGGACGGACCGATCAAATCCCGGATGGTTCGGCAGGTTGTGGTGATGTCGGCCTCCACCGCCGCGGCGGCTCCGGTGCCATCGCCTTCAAGGAGGGCCGCCAAAAGGTCATGGTGATGGCCAGAGAGGTTGGCTGCACCGTTGGCGGAAAGCTCCGGCGCAAGCGCTTGAGAGACCATCCGCATGTACGGCCCGAACCGGAGCCAAAGCGCCTCAATGAGATCGGGCAAAACATCTGAGCCGGATGCCCGGTAGACGATGAAGTGGACGGCGTGGTTGCGCTCCAGCAGTGCCTCGATCCCCTCCTCAGCGGTGACCGTGGCATGCGCGGTGACCGCCGCGCGCAGCGCGTTGAGCTGGGCGGCGTCCATCTTCGGTGCCGCGCGTCTGGTCGCGAGGGTTTCAAGCGCAATGCGCGCGTCGAACAGATCATCCAGCCTCTGCCGCGTCACCGTGGGCACTCGCTGGGAGCCATTGACCGTCTGCTCCAGGGCGTTTTCCGCAGCGAGGCGGCGCAGGGCCTCGCGCACCGGCATGTGGCTGACGCCAAAGGAACGGGACAGTGCATCGATGGTGAGAACCTGCCCAGGCTCAAACCGGCCTGACATCAGCGCCTGGCGGAGTGCCGCGTAGATTTGGTGCTGCACCGTGTGGCGCAGCTTGACCGGTTCAAAGGTGAGCTGTGGTGGCGCAAGGGGCGACACGGCAGTCACGACGGCCAGCCCTCTTCGATGTTTGCGCCGTGGCCGGTGTTGGGCGCCAAGTCTGCCTCCCTCTGAAACTTTTGTGCGTGAATGGTGCGCAACTGTGTTACGGCGCGCGGCACTGTTTCATCGTGCGATCGTTTGATCAACGACCCTGTCGCCATCTCAGCATCGGGCCGCGCGCTCGTGGGGATGGTCATCCACGCTGTTCCTTGGCTGCGGGCACCGCAGCAGCGCTCGCCACTGAAAGAAGCGCAAGGGCCGCCAGTACGATGGCGAAGCCGCCCACCGACCCTGCCGCGAGGATGCCGTAGAGCGAGAGGGCGGCCGCCCCCGACATGGTCGCAGCAAGAAGCGAGATGCTTGCCGCCGTTGCCGCGGAATCCGGAAAAGGCTCCATGGCAAGGAGGTGGCTGTTGGGCACAACAAAGGCGAGACCGAAGACAAGAACGGCAAGGGCGATCGCCACCAGCACTGACCCGCCGCCGAGCACTGCCACAAGACCACGCACTGCCGTCGCCGCGAGGATGACCGGGCGGGC
>JBCDFB010000087.1:0-9553 GCA_039178655.1 Pseudomonadota bacterium
ATGGCAGGGGAGTGGGAAAGCCCGGACCCCACGATGCTTTTGGAGGTGTTTGCCGCCAACGCTCGGGCCAACGCGGGCACTTTCGCCGCCGGGCCACTCGGCAGGCTGATGCTTGGGTTGCGCACCCTCTTCGACCGCAACACGCGCAGTGGGGCAAAGCGCAACATCGCCGCGCACTATGACCTTGGAAACAAGTTTTACGCGGCGTGGCTCGACCCGACGATGACGTACTCGTCTGCCGATTTCAGCGAAGGCGCGAATGACCTTGAGGCGGCGCAAAAGCAGAAGTATCGCGCGCTAGCCGAGGCGGCGGACATCGGCTCGGGCGACCATGTGCTGGAGATCGGCTGCGGCTGGGGCGGGTTTTCCATTTTCGCCGCGCGGGAGTTGGGTTGCCGCGTGACGGCGCTGACCCTTTCCAAGGCACAAAAGGCCTTCGCGGACGCGCGGATTGCCGCCGAGGGACTGTCCGAGCAGATCACAGTCGTCCTGCGGGATTATCGGGACGAAAAGGGTCTTTACGATAAGATCGTCTCCATTGAGATGTTCGAGGCGGTGGGGGAAGAGTATTGGTCGCAATACTTCTCAACGCTTGCCAACCGGCTGAAGGCGGGTGGGTCGGCGGCGTTGCAGATCATCACCGTGCGCGATGAGTTCTTCGAAACCTATCGCAAGGGAACGGATTTTCTACAGACCTACATATTCCCCGGGGGTATGCTGCCCTCGCCTGGCCGGCTGAGCGCGTTGGGGCGTGCAGCGCAGCTTGTGGAGGGGGGCTCGCGCAGTCTCGGCGAGGACTATGTGCGCACGCTGGAGCTTTGGCGGGTGCGTTTTGAGGCTGCGTGGCCAGACCTTTCCGCCATGGGATTTGATCAGCGGTTCCGGCGGATGTGGCTGTTTTACCTCCATTTTTGCGAGGCGGGTTTTGCCCGCGGGGTCACCGACGTGAGGCAGGTGACCTTTGCCAAGCCTGCCGGGTGAGACAGGCTCTAGCGCAGGCCGTCGTCGCCTTTGATGTCTGCCGCTTCCAGGCCACCAACGCGGGCGAGCGGGCGGCCTGAGGCGCTGACGGCGACCGCAACCAGGATTTCGCCGGCGCGGGGCGCATCGCACAGCCGCACCTCCACGGCATCAAAGTGGGAGCGCACGTAGGCGGCATTCTTATGGCCGAGCGGCACGTCGATCGGTTGGCCGGGGCTGCCCATCTTTTTGGACGAGGGGACAAGGGCTTTGCCGCCGCCCACTTCGGTGCGGAGCGGATTGCCGAGTTTGGGGTGGAGAATGGCGGCGGCGTGTTCCAGTTCGCCCGCTTCTCCCACCATGGCGGCTTTGCCGTAGCTTTCCACCTGATCGCCGTTGATCCCGAGCGCGCGGACCGCGCGGCTTCCGAGCATGGCGCCCATTTCCGCACCGATCTCCATGAGGACGGCAAGGTCGTGCTGGTAGCGTCCGGCGTAGGGGTTTTCGATGACGGCGACGGCGGCTGCCCGCCGTGTGGCGGGAGCGATGATGCGGCCCATCTCGCTGTGCGTCTCTTCAATAAAGACGGCGACCTTGCGGACTTTGGCGCTCATGGATGGCTCCGAACGGCGGGACGGGAGGCGGCGGGTGCAGGGGGCGAGGCGAGTACTGTAAAGGGGGCGCCGACGGTGCGGGCCTCTCCGGCCAGGAAGAGTGCGGCTGCGTTGATGAGGCTTGCCTCCAACATGCGGCTTGCGACCCGTGTCCCTTCGGTGAGGGCGGTTTCAACCTCGGCAGGGGGCAGGTGGGCGCAGGCGGTGACGACGAGGCGTTCGCCAAGGTCGCTGTCCGGGTCGAGGGTCTTTGCGGGGACGCGGGTGATGGCCGGGTGCGGGCCGCAGTCCACCGCGTTGGCGATGAGGGTTGCGGCGGCATCGGCGGCGGCTGCCGTCCGCGCCAGAACGGTGACGCTGTCGGCAATTCCGAGGGAAAGGCTGCGGCCGTGGCGGCCTGATGTGGCGATGCCGCCGATGCCGTCGCCTGCGCTGAGGGTGAGGCTGCCCAGCGTGGCGCCGCTGCCGTGGGCGATGCGGGCGGTGGTTGTTTCGCCGGGCGCCAGCATGAGGGCAATGTCGCCGCCGTTGTTGACGATGGCTTTGCGCAGGGGCGCGGCGCTGGTCATGGCAGCGAGGATCTCGTCCGCCACCGAGCCGGCGACGGCGGCCATGGGGGTGATGAAGGCGGACGACCTGTGCGGGGTGACGGCGGCGACCATGCGCCGGGCGACCGTGCCGGTGACGGATGCGTCGGGCCGCCGGAGCGCCGGGAGCTCGCCCACCAGTTCGGTGAGGACGGTGTCGAACCGGGCGGTGGCGGCGGCGAAGGCGCGGCGGCAGTCAGCCTCGCCGCCGGTCGCGGAGATGATGAGGTCGATGGGGCCGTGGCTGAGGTGGAGGCGACCGTCGGGAAGCGTTCGGGCCTCCGGCCGCTGCATCAGGCCGCTTTGCGCAGCATACGCAGCCCCATGGCGGTGGGCTTTTCAAGCACATCGTGGATGGCGCGCACATCGTCGCCATAGCCGCCGAGCGCAATGTAGTCATCCTTGCGCAGCGTGAACTCGATGGGGGCGACCAACGCTGGGGTGGGCACATAGCCGAAGGAATTTTGCGGCATGTCCATCACGTCCACCATGACGGTGATGCCGCCGCCTGGCCACACGTAGACCTCCGCACCGCCGCAGGTGACCTTGGTGAGGGCCGACTTGACGGAGCGGGTGAGGGCGACGGGGTTTTCCGTCACGCCGGCGCGGAGCGAGCCGCCTGCACCGCCCATGAAGAGGACGGATGCGACGGCGGGCTCGCAGTTCTCTTCGATCCGGTCCACCGAGTGCTGGAGCGCCGGCGTGAGGGGGGCGGGGCGCGGTTTAAGCTCATCGTCGAGCACGAAGTAGCCGTGCTGCTCGCCCGTCGTGGAGATCATGAGGAGGCGCATGCCGGGCCAGGCGATCTTGGGGTTGAAGTCGCCTAAAATCTCCAGCGGGTCTTCGATGTTGGTGCCGCCCCAGGATGTGCCGGGTTCGGCGACCTGGAAATAGCGGCCCGGGGTGGATTTGCGGCCCTTGATCTTGATGCCGGTGGGCGGAATGTTGAGGAGCTTGCCGGCCTGGTGTTCTGAGAGGACGCCTGTGATGTGGTCGTCAACCACCACCACATCGTCCACGTGGCTTGCCCATTGGCGGGCGAACATGCCGATGGCCGCCGAGCCACAGCCGACGCGCATGCGCGCTTCTTCAGTACCGTCGATGATGGGCGCTTTGCCTGCGGCGATGGTGAGGGTCGCCGCTTCGTCAACCGTGAGGTCCACCGCGCCGCGATTGCAAAGGCGCAGGAGCGTCTCACAGGTGACGCGGCCTTCCTTTTTGGAGCCTCCGGTGAGATGCTCGACGCCGCCCAGCGAGAGCATTTTGGAGCCGTACTCGCTGGTGGTGACGTGGCCCACCGCCTCGCCGTCAGCGCGCACCAGGGCGCGCTCTTCGCCGATGTGGCGGTCGGTGTCGATCTTCACCTTCACGCCGCAGTAGCTGAAGATCCCTTCGGTGACGACGGTGACCATCTCCTCATCATCCACGGTCTGGCTGACGATGAAGGGGGCGGGCTTATAGTCAGGATAGGTGGTTCCGGCGCCGATGGCGGTGAGGAACGGGCGCTTGGCGGCGAGGGGGTTACCGTCCCAGTCCTCCGCGCCGGACAGGAAGGGAACCACGCGCGTGTCATCGTCGGCAATGTCGAGCACGGTGAGGGGGTCCAGCCGGACAAGGTCGCCGCCCTGGTTGGCGTAGCGGTCGCACGCTCCTGTCCGCCCATCGGCAATGAAACACAGGACGGGGCAGGCGTCGCAGCGGATTTTTTCAGGTTTCTCGCTCATGGCCGCTCCTTCTTGGCGGCGAGCCCATTGTCTGGCGTCGCTCTGATGGCGGCGAGCACGACATCGGGCGTCGCGGGAACTTGTGTCACGCGGGCTCCGCTTGCGTGGCGGATGGCGTTCAAGATTGCGGGGGCTGTGGGGATGAGGACGTGTTCACCGAGGCCCTTGGCGCCGTAGGGGCCGTGGGCGTCCGCCTCCTCCACAATGAGGGTGTCCACCGGCGGCATGTCGCCGATGGTGGGGATCAGATAGTCGTGCAGGTTCTCGGTGCGGCCGGGGATGTAGGCTTCCATGAGGGCCATCCCGAGGCCCTGGGCGATGCCGCCGTGGACCTGGCCTTCCACCAGCACGGGGTTGATGGCGCGGCCGACGTCGTGGGCAGCGGTGAAGCGCTCAACCCGGACGGTGCCGAGCGCCATGTCCACCGCCACGTGGGCCATGTGAGCTGCGTAGCCGTAGACGGCGTAGGGCGCGCCCTGGCCGTTCTCGTCGAGCGGTTCGGTGGGCGGGTCGTAGGACTCGCTGACGGTGAGGACGTAGCCTTCCGGGTCGAGGGGCAGGTGGGCCAGCGGGACGGTTTGGGTCCGCAGTCCTTCTTGGACGGTGATGGTTGATTGGGTGTCGATGGTCGCGTCGGGGCCGGCGTTGGCGAGGCGCAGGAGTTTTGCGCGCAGCGCCTCGCCCGCCAAACGGGCCGCGTTGCCCGACACAAAGGTTTGGCGCGACGCGCTGGTCTTGCCCGCATCGGGCGTCACGTCCGTGTCGGGACCGACGAGGGACACGGCGGTGAGGGGGACGCCGAGCGCGGTTGCGAAGATTTGCGCAATAACCGTGTTGGAGCCCTGGCCGATGTCGGTGGCGCCCTGGTGCAGGACGATGCGCCCGTCCGCCGTGATGCCGGCCTTGATGGTTGAGGGGTTGGCCATGGAGGTGTTGCCGCAGCCGTACCAGCCGCACGCGATGCCGACGCCGCGGCGAATGTGGCCGCGGGCCGCGTTGGCAGCTTCCGCGGCGGCGCGGGCGGCTTGCCAGTGCGGACGCAGCGCATCCAGGCACCGCTTGATGCCGACGCCCTGGGAAAAGACCTGGCCGCAAACCGTTTCAAGCCCGTTGTCGAGGGCGTTGCGGTGGCGGAACTCCAGCGGGTCGATGCCGAGCTTGAGGGCCAGATCCTCAAACAGCACCTCTTGGGCGATGGCGGATTGGGGGACGCCGAAGCCGCGGAAGGCGCCCGCCGGCGGATTGTGGGTGTGGACGCCGGCGCTGCGGGCCTCATAGTCGGCAACGAGGTAGGGGCCTGAGGCGTGGACTGGGACGCGGTTTGCCACGGTCGGGCCCCAGCTGGCGTAGGCGCCTGTGTCGAACGTGCCGTCAAAGCGGAAGCCGCAGATTTTGCCGTCATCCGTGGCGCCGACGGTTGCGGTAATGTCGGCCGGGTGGCGCTTGGTGGTTGAGGCCATGCTTTCAGCGCGCGAGTAGGCAATGCGGGCCGGCCGGCCGGTGAGAAGCGCGGCGAGGGCAATGTACGGCTGGACCGAAATGTCGAGCTTTGAGCCGAAGCCGCCGCCCACCCCCGTGGGGACGACGCGGACGGCGCTTTGCGGTATGCCGAGGATGTCGGCGAGGGCTTCCCGGTCCATGACCGGGGCCTGGGTGCAGGCAAAGACTTCGATGCGGCCGTCAACCTTTTTGGCGTAGCCGGCCTCGGGCTCGATGTAGGCGTGCTCTACGAAGGGGGTCGTAAACCGGCCTGTCGCGGTGACGGCGGCGCGGGCGATGGCTCCGGCAGCGTCGCCGCGCTTCACGAGGCCGCGGCACATGACATTGCCGGCGCGGCCGGGGTGGAGCTGCGGCGCGGCTTCCGCCATGGCCGCGCCCGGGTCGCCAACCGCGCCAAGCGGCTCCCACAGCACGGGGAAGGACTGCGGGTCGAGGTCTGCCAGAGTGTCGGCTTGCGCAACGATGGCGGCGACAGCTTCGCCGCGGAAGCGGGCAATCCCTTCGGCGAATACCGGCTGATCGGCAAATGGGGGGATCACGCCGAAAAGGTTGCGGCCCGGAATATCCGCTGCCGTCAGGATTGCGACGAGACCATGCCGGCGCCTGTAGGCGTCCAGATCGCCGAAGCGGAACTTGGCATGGGGATGGGGGCTGCGGATGACCTGGACGACCAGCGTGTCGGCGGGGGCCACATCGTCACCAAAGGGTTCTGAGCCGTCGACCTTGGCGCGGCCGTCGACGCGCACCACCGAGGCGCCCACGGCCCCTCCCTCATCGCGCGCATGCTCACGCAGGGCAGCGGGCGCCGAGCCGACGTCGAGAACGGCGTCGATGATCTTGCGGTAGCCGGTGCAGCGGCACAGAACGCCGCCGAGCGCGTCGGTAACCTCTGCCTCGGTGGGCGCTTCGCGTTCGGTGAGGAGTGCTGCTGCGCTCAACAGCATGCCGGGCGTGGAGATGCCGCACTGTGCTGCACCGTGGCGCAGAAATGCCTGCTTCAAGGCCTGCATGACGGGCGTCTCTATGCCCTTCAGAGTGTCGACGCGGCGGCCCTCTGCCTGCTGCGCGCTCATGAGGCAGGCGCACACGGGCGCACCGTCGAGCAGGACCGTACAGGCCCCGCAGTCACCCGCGTTGCAGCCGATTTTGACGTCGCGGGCGCCGAGCTCCTCGCGCAGCACTTCGGAGAGGCGTTGCCCCGGCCGGGCCAGAGCGCGTTGCGCGGTCCCGTTGAGGTGGACGGAGATAAACTCTTCGGAAGGGGCGTCGAAGGCGGTGGCTTCGCTCACAGTGCGGTTCCGGTTCCGGCCTGTGTCGACGCTGCGGTGGCGGCGCGCGCGACGGCGCGGCGAACCAATTCCAGCGCCGCAGCGTCGCGGTACTCAGCCGGGGCGCGCACATCGTCGATGGGGCTGAGCGGGGCGATGTGTGCTGGGCTCGGCACGGCGCCGGCTTCGGAAAGGGGCGCTCCGGTCAGCGCGTCTTCAAGGGCGGGGAGCCGGGTGGCAACGGCAGAGCAGGAGCCGACCGCGACCCGCGCGCTCTCCACGATGCCCGCGCGCGGGACAATGACGGCGGAGACCATGGCAATGGAGATGACAAGATAGCGCCGCGCGCCCAGCTTCTCGAACGCGGACGCTGCGGCGGCTGGCAGGGAGGGCACAATGATGGCCGTGACCATCTGCGCCGGCCCGAGGGCTGTGGCGCGCACGCCGGTGATGAATTCCTCAAGCGGCAGGACGCGCACGCCCTCCGGCCCGCTGATCTCAACCATCGCGCCGAGCGACAGAAGCGCTGGAACGCCGTCCGCCGCAGGGGATGCGTTGCACAAGTTGCCTGCGAGGGTGCCGTTGTTTTGGATTTGAATTGAGCCCACCGTGCGGGCCGCCTCTTTCAGTGTTTGAAAGACATGCGGCAGGGGCGCGGCAACCACGTCCGACCAGGTGGCGCCGGCGCCGATGCGGACCGCCCCGTCGTGGTCGGCCGCGATGGTCTTGAGTGCGCTGATGCGTGTGACATCAACGATTGGGAAGTTGATGGGCCGGTCGCCCAGCGAGGGGTAAAAGTCGGTGCCGCCTGCAAGAATTTTTGCGCCCGGAGAGGCGAGAGCGATTATGGCCTCGTCGACGGATGCAGGGGCGTGATAGGGCATCGTTGACCCCAAATTCGTTTGCACACAAACGATATTGTCAGAGGACGAATTCTGTCAAATTTCTCCGGTTCAAAAATGGTGCAAGCCCCGCGCCATCGGTTTCCATGACGCCGCCGACGGAATCAGAAGCGGTATCGCGGACCGAACCAGAGACGGCGTCTCAGGGGCCGGCGACAAAGGCGACAAAGGCGGCATTGGAGGCGCCGGCGGCGTTGGCATCGCCGGTGGTGACGGGGCGCCGGCGGGTTGCTGTGGTTGCGGTTGCACTCATGCTGCTCGCAGCCTCGCTCCTTGCCGCGATCGCGCTCATCGCCAAAGCGTTGGGAACGGGCGCGGTGGGCCCGGCGCTTCATCCGCTGCAGATTGCCAACGCGCGGTTCGTATTTGCGCTGATTGCTGTAGTCGTCATTATTTGGCTGACACGGACGAAGCTCACTAAGGCTGCGCTGCCCATCCATTTTGCCCGCGCCGTATGCGGCTTCATTGGCGTCACGACGCTGTTTGCGGCTGCGGCGATGATCCCTCTGTCGGACGCCACTGCGATTTCTCTGCTGGGCCCGGTTTTCACGCTGGTGCTCGCAGCGGTCTTCCTGCGGGAGCATGTGGGGCCGGTGCGGTGGTTTGCGGCGCTGGTGGGGCTTTTCGGCGCGTTCGTGCTGTTGCGGCCCGGTGCGGGCGCCTTTGAGGTGGGCGCCGCGCTGGCGCTGATTTCCGCCTTCGTGATGGGGATCGAGCTGACGCTGATCAAGCGTCTCACCATGCGCGAGGGGGTCTTGCAGATCCTCCTTTATGCCAACTTATTCAGCGCGGTGTTCTCCACGGTGGCGGTTGTGCCGGTGTGGCAGACGCCGACGCTCATGCAATGGCTGCCCCTGGTGGCTGTGGGCGTTCTCATGATGATCGTGCAGATGTGTTACGCGCGCGCCCTCTCCATGGCGGATGCGAGTTTCGTGGCGCCGATCGGCTACACGGCACTGGTGTTTGCCGCGCTCTATGACCTTGCGATCTTCAACGTCGTCCCCGATTGGGTGAGCGCTCTGGGCGCTGCGCTGATCCTCACCGGCGCCATCACCCTTGCGGTGAGGGAGGCGCGCGGAAAGGTCTAAGCGGCGCGCAGGAGGGCAAGGCCGAGCGCCTGGGCCGCGGCGGCCTGTACCGGGTCAACCACCGGGACGCCGAGCCGCTCCTCCAGCGGGGCGCGGTGGCGCGCCATGCCTGCGCAGCCGAGGACAACGGCATCGGCGCCGCTTTCAAGGAGGCGCTGGCCGGCCGCTTCAATGTGCGGGAAGGCGCCTGGCTCTTCGGCCTTGGCAACGCTCATCCCGAGGGGGGCAAAGCCTGCGCAGCGGGTGCTGACGCCCATTTCGCGGAAGGCGCGGGAATGGCGGCGGACGCTCCCCTGGGAGAGGGCGATGAGGCCGAACCGGTCAGCAACGCTGAGCGCAGAGAAGATTGAGCACTCCCGGATGCCCAGCACCGGTTTTTGCGTCGCCTCCCGGCAGACGGCGAGGCCGGGGTCAGAGTAGCAGGCGATGACGTAGACCTCCGCATCGGGCCGGGCGTGCACCACGTCGGCGAGGGGGACGGCCACACTATCGACGTCTCGCTGGGTCTCCACGCCGAACGGGCCGGTGTGGAGCGTCATGCACTCCATGACGGGGCCGTGGGGGATGGAAAGGGGGGCAACGGCCTCGCGCATGCCCTCCGTCACTGCGTCGTTGGAGTTGGGATTGATGAGGAGGATTTTGGTGGCCATGGGCTCTCCGTCGCGCGGGTGTGGCGGACGGTGGCGCGGCACGGCGGGCGGCGTCAACGCCGACCGTGACATTCACCCCCTTTGCCGCTACCTCCCGCATCACACAGAACTTTAGGGGTTCCTGCCGGTGGCTGGCGTCAACGAAATCCGCGGCAAATTCTTGGACTACTTCAAAGGGGAAGGGCATGAGGTGGTTGCCTCCAGCCCGCGATGCCCAGTTCTGCCGGCGGCACTCGAGGAGAAAGTGAGAGTGGCCTGGC
>JBCDFB010000088.1:0-9396 GCA_039178655.1 Pseudomonadota bacterium
AGCGTTTCCTTGGCCGCCCGCCCCGCTTCAGTGCGGCTGAGCGCATCAAGAAGCGGACCGTCCCTGCCGTGGGCAACGGCAAACAGCGCATCGTCGGAAAAGCCGAAGAGGGGACTGCGCAGAACTGCGGCGAGCGACAGGTCATCACGCGACAGGAGCGCCCGGGCGAGCGCAACCATGTCCTTTACCGCGATATGCTCGCTGACGGTGAGCCGGTCAGGCCCGGCCGCGGGAATGTTGCGGTCCTTCAGCACGCGGTTCATGGCGCGCGTAAACGGGCCGCGCTTGCGCGACAGAATTAGCACGCCGCCCGGTGTGATGGGGGCGCCGCCGCACGGTCCGCGGACCATCCACTCTTCAATCTGGTCGGCGATTGCGTTGGCAAGCCGGCTCGTGCCGGAAGCGGCGCTGGTGCGGTCGAGGGGCGCGTCCCAGGCAAGGGGCATCTCTTCGGCCTCGTCAGCAAAAAGTGGCCAGACGTCCACCCCGCCTGACATGTTCTTGATCGCCGCATGGCGGACAGCGCTGCCGCCCAAGGCTTCTGAGAGCGCAGGCTCACTAAACACCGTGTCCACCGCTTCCAGGATCTGGGGGGCTGAGCGGAAGGAATGGCTGAGCGAGACCGACCGGAACGGCGCTCCTGCGTTGCCGGCGCGGGCGCGGTAGCTGTCCTGTTCTGTGCCGAACAGTCGAGGCGCCGCGCCTTGGAACGAATAGATGGACTGCTTCTCATCGCCCACCACGAAGAGGGTGCGCGGCGTGTCACGCGCGCCGAGGCCATCATAGAACTCGTCCGTCAGAGCACGCAGCAGCTCCCATTGGGCCGGTGAGGTATCCTGGGCCTCGTCGAGAAGGATGTGGTCAATCCCCTCGTCGAGCCTGTAACGCACCCAAGCGGCTGCGCTTTGGCCCCTGAGCAACGCCACGGCCTTGTCGATCTGATCGTCATAGTCGAGCAGCCCGCGCCGGCGCTTCTCGCTGTCCACCCGACGGAGGGCTTCCGCCGCGAGGAGAACGAGCGGGACCGTGGCGGCGGTGACGTCGCGGGCCTGCTCCACGGGCAACAGGGCGAGTTGGCGGTTTTGCTCAGCCTCCAGCATGTCGCGCGCGTCGGGCGCTGCCTCGTGCTCCGTTTTCGGCACAAGGTAAGTCAGGCGTTGCGGACCGCCGGCCGTCTTGAAAAGAAGCTCGCGAAACATCCGGTCACGGTCCTCGCCTTCCGCCGCGGCGATAGCCAACAGCCGATCAGCGTCGAGGCGCTTGGACCCCACGGCGCGCATGGCTTGGGCAACTGCGATGAGCCAGTGCGTTGCAATGACGCTCGGCGCGAGCTTTGGCGGCGGCAGGATGGCAAGCGCGCGGTGAAGGTCCTGTTCGAGCGTGGCTGCGTCAGGCTTTTCGCCGACCCATCGGGCCAGCGCCCGGTCCGCCATCAGGGTTTTCAGGGCGTCGGAGAAGTTGCCGTCGGCCACAAAGGGCACCGCTGCTTCAAGGGCCTTCGCCAGCGCTCCGCCTGGGTGAGCATCGGCTTCGGAAAGGACTGCGCTGACGGCGCGGTCGGTCAATTCCTCCCGGGCTGGATCATCCAGCAGGGCGAACGCGCTCGACACGTCCGCCTCCACTGGAAATTGGCGCAGCAGCGCTGCGGCGAAGGCATGGACGGTGGAGATTTTGAGCCCCGCCGGGGTCTCCAGCGTTCTGGCAAACAGTGTCCGCGCCCGTGCCACCGCCGCCGCGGGGTCGAGCTGCGGTGCAAGTACCTTGAGCCGCTCGGTGAGCGCTGCGTCGGACATGGACGTCAGCCCCTCAAGCTCCTTGAAGACCCGGCCCGCCATCTCCGCCGCGGCCGCGTTGGTGTAGGTGAGGCACAAGATGCCCTGAGGATCGACGCCCGACAGCAGAAGCCGCACCACGCGCTGTGACAGAACGTAGGTTTTGCCGGCTCCGGCATTTGCCGACACCCATACCGAGCTTTCCGGATCGCTGGACCGGCGCTGGGCCGCATCCGCCTCGGCCGGGATCATCAATTCATCCACTCCGCAGTCCGGGCGAGGTGGTCATAGTCGCCCTCCCGGTCCTCCTGAAGTTTGATGCGTGCGCGGCTGAGGTAAGGCGTTTGCGGATCGCGGTACCGGACCACCAATCCGGCAAAGTTCTCCGCCGCCTTAAGGGCCAGCGTTTCAGCGGTGCCGGCGGGGTCTTTGGCGCCGATGATGCGCCAAGCGACCGGTGTGCGGCCCTGACCGACGCTGACATAGGCAAGCTGGCCAAGTGGCGCTTTATGGGGCAGCGGCAGCGCGCGCGCACGCACGAGCATTGCCTCCAACGGCAATTGCGGTTGCAGGAGGTTCTCCACCTCGCCCGTACCGGGCGCCTTTCCGCTCTTGTAGTCGATGATGGCGAGCGCCCCCTCGGGCGAGGCGTCCACACGGTCGAGCCGGCCGGTGAGGTTTGCGCCGGCAATGGTCATCTCTCCGCTGGCCTCCGCGGCAATGGGCGTCCAGCAGGCGGAGCGCTCCGTCTCCGCCGCGATGACGGCCGCGCCGATATGGCTGAGCCGCGCACCCCACAAGGCCCGTGCCTCCGGTGCATGGCGCAACGTTTGAAGCGCTGCCTCGCACGCCTCCCGCCACGCCTCCTGAGGAGAATTGGTGGCAATCCCCCCACAGGCCCAGAAACGGTGCATCACCTGATGGATGAGGATGCCGCGGTCGCGCGCGTCCGGGTCGGCCTCCAGCGGGTCTAGCGGGCGAAGGTCCAAGATGCGCTTGGCGTAGAACGCGTAAGGATCGCGCACCAGCTGGCCCACCTCCGTGACGGCGAAGGTGGTGGGGCGGACCTGCACCGGAGGGCGCGGCGCCGGCCGCTCCACGGCGCTTGCTGCGCCAGGCGTATCGAGGACCGCAGCAAGGGCCACAAGGCGTCGCCCGCGGGCCAAAGCGGGCTCGGACGCCTCCCCGCACAGGGCGCAAAGGCGCTGCCACCAGCGGGAGGCCACGGTGGGTTCGCCGCCAGACTTCAGCGCACGGGTCAGCGTCACATGAGGCGCGTTGGCGGCAATAAAGACGTCGTGGGCGGAAAGGCCGATCCGTCTCTCCGGCAAATCGAGCCCAAAGGCGCGCATCATGCCCCGCGACATCCACGGCCCGGCGTCGGGCGCAGCGGGCCAAACCCCTTCGTTCAGGCCGCCGATCACCACATGCTGAAATGCCTGAAGCCGCGCCTCCAACGGGCCAAGAATGCGCACCGCGTCGCTCTGGAGGGGTCTTCGGACAACCATACCGCGGGTCAGCGTCTCGAAGGTTTGCGGCCAGTCCTGCGCGTCGATGGTGAAGAAATCCGCTTTGGACAAACTGGCGAGCACGTCGGCCAGCTGGTGTTCGGCAGCGGCTTCCGCGCCGCGCATCAACGTGGCGATGACGGCCGCATGTGCTGCGGCAAACTCCGCCACTTTATGAACACCGCGCAGGCGAAGGAGCGGGCCGAGACCCTCGCGCAGCGCCTGCGCAAACACCTCCCCGTCCGGTCCGGTGTCTTCAAGCATGGTGAGCACCGCGTTGGGCGCCAGCTTAGGCCCGCGGAAAAGGCGCTCTGCGAGGGCGATGTCCTGGGGGCTACCGCACGCCATGAGGGGGTGTTTCAGAAGGCCCAGCCAGTCCGCCGCGCCGCCGCCGGCTGCAACGTTTGCCACAAGCCGGGCGAAAATCCCCGCGGGCGTTGCAAGGAGTGGTTCTCCGGCGGAATCGTCCACAGCGATATCCCAGCGCGCGAGCGCATGGGTCACGCGCCGCGCCAAGGCCCGGTGGGGTGTGACAAGAGCTGTGGTGCGGCCCTCCTCCAGCGCTTCACGCATGGCAAGCGCTGCCGCTGCCGCTTCGGTACGCTCGTCATCCGCCTCCACCATCGCGATGGCGGATAGCCCGGCGTGAAGGTCAAGCCGGTTGCGATCAAGCGGCCAAAGGTCGGTCTGCGCGGCGGGGCGAAACGCCGCTGACCATACGGCGCTGCGCTCGGACCGACCGGCCGCAGCGGGAGCAAGGCGCGCGACGGAAGAGGGCGCAAGGTCAAGCGCATCCAAGAGCTGCTTCATGCCGTATTGGGGATGGGACGGTGCGTCCTCGGCCTCGGCAAGGGCCTGCCAGTCTTGCGGCGTTGCGGTCCGGTCAAATCCTGGCAGCACGACCGCGCCGAAGGGATGGGCGGCGATGGCACGGATGAGCCGGCGCGTTGCCGGGATCGACCCGGTGGAGCCGGCGACAATCACGGGCCCGCTGGCATCGCCCAGCGCCTCCTGGGAGGCTTTCGCGCGGGCAATGCGCGCCTGGGCGGCGCTGCGCTTTCCGTTTTCCGTGAGATGACGGCGCCAACTGTCAGCGGCATACGTGAGAAACCCGCTCGTGGTTTCCCAGTGCGCGGCAAGGTCGGCCCGCTCCACCAGGTCCGGCAGGCGCGACCATTCGAGCTCCTGGGTCTCAATCTGGTCAAACAGAGACAAAAGCTCGTCCGCCAGACGCACGGCGTCGGGACCAGTTGAAGGAAAGAGCGCACGGGAGCCGGCCGGCATGGTGTGCTCGGCGAAGGTGCGCACCAGCGGCGCGAGGTCCGACCGTGCTTCCAGGTCGCCCAGAACGTCCTCATCGCCGCCCTCGCCCGGTTCGGTTTCGCCGAGGGCTTCGATGGCGGGGAGCACTGTCGGGCCGCGCGCCGCCGTCAGGATCGCTTCTTCCAGCGCGCGCGCTGCCCGCCGTGTGGGCAGGAAGATCCGGACCGATGCAAGGGCGAGGGGTTCGCTCGGCCGCACCCGATCCGGCCACAGCGTTCCATCAACCAGCCTTTCGGCGAGGGTTTGCAGAAACGGGTCGGACGGGTCGACCGAATAGACCCTCATGCGGCGCTGGCGCGGATTGCCCGCTCGGCCTCCCGGATGGCGTCGGGGGTGCCAACGTGCAGAAACAGTCCGTCCAAACGGATCCCGTAGAGCCTGCCGGACGCGACCAACGCGTCGAACACCAGGTTGAGGGAAAACGGCCCGTCAGGCGTTTGCGCAAAGGCGGCCGGCGAGAAGATCGCGCAGCCGGCATAGACGAAGGGCGCAACCATCCCCGTTTCACGCCGGCGCACGCGGCCATCGGGCGTCAGCGAGAAGTCGCCCCGTCCCTCGTAGCCGACCGCCCGCACCGTCGGCGCCAGGAGGAGGAGCCCGTCCATCCGCTCCGGATCGAAGACCTTTTGCATCTGCGCTAGGTTCTGGGACGGGCCTTCGATCCAGAAGGTATCCGCGTTGGTGACGATGAAGGGGGCCTCTCCCAAGAGCGGCAGCGCGCGTTTGACGCCGCCGCCGGTGTCCAGGATCTGCGCTCGCTCGTCGCTCACCGTCACCTTTTCACTGGCGCGGCGCTTCACGTGCACTTCCAGAAGGTCCGGCAGGTAGTGAACGTTGACCACGAACGGCCCGGCGTCCGCCGCCTCCAGGCGGTCGAACACATGATCAATCAACGCCTTGCCGGCCACTTCGATGAGGGGTTTCGGGGCCATGGCCGTGAGCGGCCGCATGCGCGCGCCACGGCCGGCGGCAAGGATCATCGCGCGGGTCATGGCGCGACGGTGGGCGGGTGCGCCGCGTACCACTCCCGCAGGGCCGCGAGCGTGGGCGTGGCGCAAAGGTTGCGCTGAAGCGTCTCCAGCATCCTGGGAATGTGAGCAAGGTACGCGCCCTTGCCGTCCCGGTCGTTGAGGCGGCGGAACACACCCGCAATCCGCGCGGCCCGCTGCGCCCCCAACACGTGATAGGCCTCACGGAAGGCATCCATATCGAGCGTGCTGCGCGATGCGGTGTATCTGGCGAGGATGGCGTCCTCCAGCGCCGGCGGGATGGGCACACGGGCATCTTGGGCAAGGGAGACGACGTCGTAGGCGGCTGGGGCGATCATGGCATCTTGATAATCGATCATCCCCACCTGCGCGACGCCTTCGCGTTCCTCTAGCCACAGGCAGTTGGGGGAGTGGTAGTCGCGAAGTGCAAGGCGGTCATCCTGGCGCGAAAGGGCGTCAATCGCCGCGCGCCAGAGCGCCGTATAGTCAGCCGGCGGGTCGGCCTGCATCAGCCATTGCGGGTAAAGGCCGGCCTCGAACGCGCCGAGCGCTGCATCGAAGGTGGGCGGCACGAACTGCCCGCCCACGGTGTCATCAAGCGGCAGGGACAGGGGCGCCTCATGGAAGGCGGCAAGGGCCTCGGCAGCGCGCAGATACCGCGCGGCGACCGGCGCGCCGTCCTTTGCAATCTTCTCATCGCCAAGGTCTTCCAGGAGCAAAAAACCTGCGTCAGGATCGGCTGCGTGGACTTTCGGGGCAGACAGGCCTCTGGCGGCGAGTGCCGCCCCGACCGCGAGGAAAGCGCGGTTGTTGCCATCCGCCAGCCGCGCCGTGTGGGTGTAAGAGCCGGCCGGCAGAGCAAAGCTCGGCGCATCCATCAGCACAGCGCCAACGCCGTCGGCTCGCAAAAAGCGCAGGTAGGCGCGGGTTGATGCATCACCGCTCAAGTGCCGTTCCGTGGCCTCAGAAAACGCGGTCCGCGCCACGAACCGCGCCAACGCGCGCCGCCGGTCGAGCCGCAGCGCAAAGCTTTCCGGCGCAGAGAGCTTGATCCGCCGCGCTTGCGCCCCGTCCGCTCCGAATGTGATTTCCAGCGTGATGGGAAGGGTTGTGAGAGGCCATTCCACAAGGTCCGCGGCGTCCGGCTCACCAAGACCCAGTTCCTCTGCCTCCTGCGGGTCGCTGATGCGGTAAAGGTCAGCGTGGCGCACAGGCAGCCTGCCCTCGTCATAGCGCTGGACGAGCGTGAACGTCGGGCTCGGCACCTCCAGCGTGGGATCCTCCGCCAGGCGCCGCAGGATGGCGCGGGCCAAGGTGGTTTTGCCGGCGCCCAACTCGCCCACAAGCCCGATCTGATCACCGAGCGACAACACCGCGGCAATGTCCGCGCCCAAGGCAGTCATCTCCCCCTCGTGCGCAATCTCGAAGTCGCGGCTTTGGATGGATCCGCTCACGCTGCGCTGCTTACACTCACCGGTTGGGCGCTCCGGGGCATCCGCACGACAACCTCAGCGCCCGGGCCGTCAACCTCAGCGATCGCCACCGTTCCGCCGTGGAGTTCAACAAAGCTCTTCACCAGCGACAGGCCAAGCCCCACGCCGCCGCGTCGGCCCTTGGTGGCGGAGGTGTTGAACCGCTCAAACACCGCTTCAGCCTTGTCACTCGCAATGCCCGGCCCCCGGTCCCTGACGGAGATGGAAACAAAGTTGCCTTCCCGCCGGCTCACCACGGTCACCGTTCCGGCGTAGGGCGAGTGCGCGATGGCGTTGGACAATAGGTTGAAGAGAACCTGCCTTACCCTTTGGCCATCGGCTTCAAGGTGCGTGGCATCGGGCGCGAGCTGCGTCTCCACCTCAATCTCGCCTTCGCCGATCCTGCCGCGCAGCCCGTCGAGCACTTGGCCAAGGCTTGCGGCAAGGTCCACCGGTGCAATGGAGAGCTCCATGATGCCCGCATCGATGGTGGCAAGGTCCAATATGCCGTCAATGATGGCAAGGAGCGCTTCGGAGGACGAGGAGATGTAGGTGGCATACTCGCGCTGGCGGTCGGTCAGCGGGCCGGTGTCCGGCCGCGTGAGAAGCTGGGTGAAACCGATGATGGTGTTGAGCGGGGAGCGCAGTTCGTAGGACACGTGTTCGATGAAGGCGTTCTTGAGGGTGTCGGCCTCCTCAAGAGCCGCGTTGCGCTCCACCAGAGCGCGTGCCACGGCAACCGTGTCGGTGACATCTGCGAAGGTGGCAAGGGTCGATCCGTCAGGAAGGGGCGCGAAGGCGTAGTCGAGGATCCGCCCGCTTTCCCGCTCAACGCGTCCGGAGCGCACAACGCGATGGTCGGTGAGGCCTGTGACCTCATTGGTGAGTTCGGCAAAACTCTCGGCCATGTCCGGCGGCGCGGAGCCCGCGACAGTGCGGATATGCTCGCCCACGTCCGCCACATTGGCGCCGGACAACACCCAAAATGCAGGGTTCGCCAGGCGCAGCAGCCCATCCGGCCCGAACGAGGCAACACCTTCGCCAAGGTTGTCGATGGTCTCGCCCTGGGTGCGTGACAGGGCATTGTAGCGCCGCTCCAGCGCCAACTGCTCAGTGACGTTTTCGTAGATGTAGGTGACGCCGCCGTCGCTCCCGGGGTTCGCCACCACACGCAGGGTCTGCCCGTCAGGTAGATGCCACCAGCGCTCAAACCCTTCGCGCGTCTCGTATGTGCGCAGCTGATCGCGCTTCCATGCCTTGAAGTCTGCAGTTTCGGGGAGCCGCCGGTCGGCGCGGAGGCGGTCAAGCACCCGCTCCTCCGGCGGCGCTTGGCCGAGGAACTCAGCCGGCAGCGCCCACAGCTTCTCAAAGGCTGCGTTATGGAAGGCGAGCCGCCGGTCCGGCCCGTAGATGGCCACCGCCGTCGCCAACCGGTCCAGCGTTGCCGCGTGGCTTTCAATGACACGCGCCTGGTGGGTGCGCAGCCGAACCGGTTCGGTCACATCCACTGCAAGGGCGGCAAGCTGGCCATCCTCCCGCGCTGCCGCCACGTCAAACACGCGCCGCTCGCCACGCACGACCGTCGCCACATGGGAGAAGCGCGCGCCCTCCGCCGGTGCAGACTGCGCCGCAGCGTTGGCATCCAGAAGCGACTCCGCACCTGCGCCGACCGCATCGTGATACGCCTTGTTGGTCCACAGATTGGCTCCGCCGCCGCCCTCAACCCATGCTGGGAACGGTGCTTGGGCAATGAGTGCTGTGAGCCGTTCGCCGACTGCGCTGCTGGCGCGCTCTGCAACTGTGGGAATGACGAAAAGGGTTGGCTGGCCTTCAAAAAACGCGCCGGTGATGCGCCGCGTGCCGTCCGGCAAGTCGGTCTCGAAGGGGCTGCCGCCCAGGAGGCCCTCAACATCGCGGCCAAGCGGCGAGCCCTTGTTCTCCAGCGCAAGGAGCAGTTCTTGGGGGACTTGCCCGCATGTCACCCGCCCACCGTCGGCAGACAGCATTACGGCCGCTGTGGCTCCGCGCACCAAAGCCTCGCGGGCGATTGCACCGGATAGGTCCTGCGGAACACCGGTGCCCTCATCAGGCCGCAATGCGGTAAATAGAGCGACCAATGCTCCAACGGCAAAGATGCCTGCAGCGAGGCTGAACGCGAGCGTCACGGCCTCATCGCCTCATGGCTTTGTTGCCCAACCGGGATCGCCCTTAGCCCGACCGAAGGGGAGCACGTCAGCGGCGCCATTCCAATCGCGTTGCGCGGCCACTACCCTCCTCAAAGGTCTTTCACTTTGGGCAGGTGAGCGTGAACGCGCCGTGTGACGGTCTCTCC